>CAZNDC010000036.1:0-5981 GCA_964571755.1 uncultured Candidatus Saccharibacteria bacterium | reverse complement strand
TCATCTTCGGCGCAAGGACTCTCGATGAGTGAGCTGTTACGCTTTCTTTAAATGGTGGCTGCTTCTAAGCCAACATCCTCATTGTCGAAGAATCCTCACTTCCTTAAGTTGTACTTAGCGTAGATTTTGGGACCTTAACTGGCGATCAAGGGCTCTTCCCCCTTCGACGTGTGGAGCTTCGCCCCCACCGTCTAACTGCCGCGCTCATAATCCTTGGTATTCGGAGTTTGATAGGAATGACGAGGTTTCCCCCTGTTCATCCCTTCCAGTGCTCTACCCCCAAGGGGAACACGCGACGCCAGCCCAAAAGCTGTTTCGGAGAGAACCAGCTATTACCAAGTTCGATTAGCTTTTCACTCCTTACCACAAGTCATCCCAAGACGTTGTACGATCTACGGGTTCGGACCTCCATATGTCTTTCGACAGACTTCATCCTGCTCATGGCAAGCTCACTTGGCTTCGGGTCTTATGTATGACACGGACGCGCTATTAACACTCGGTTTCCCTGTGGCTCCATCCCGTAACGGATTTAGCCGAAGCGACATACATAAACTCGCAGGCTCATTCTTCAATAGGCACGCTAGGATGGACCGGAGCCCACCCTAACCCTTTGTAAGTACACGGTTTCAGTTCTATTTCACTCCCCTTTCGGGGTTCTTTTCACCTTTCCCTCACGGTACTAGTTCACTATCGGTCCTGCGACATATTTAGCCTTACCAGTTAGTTCTGGCAGATTCATCCGAGCTATTCGTGTCTCGAACTACTCAGGAACGGAAGCGCACAAGGGTTTTACATTTCGCATACGGGGCCATTACCCTCTGGGGCGATGCTTTCCAGCATCTTCTGCTATGTAGAACTTTTGTAACTTGTGCCATACGAGTATGGCGCTTCCGCCCTACAACCCCGATATCCGAAGATATTGGTTTGGGCTATTCCCGTTTCGCTCGCCGCTACTTAGGGAATCACGAGAGTCGCGTTCCATCTACTCGAAGCATCGAATAGACGGAACGCAACTCGTTGTTGTTTTCTATTCCTCCAGGTACTGAGATGTTTCACTTCCCTGGGTTCGCTCCTCAGCTTAAAAGCTGGGTGACCATTGCTGGCCGGGTTTCCCCATTCGGACACCTCCGGATCAAAGGCTACAAATCGCCTCCCCGAAGCATTTCGCTGATTAGTCGCGTCCTTCATCGCTGTCGCAAGCCTAGGCATCCACCGTGCACCCTTATTGTCTCCTGTGCGGAGACCTGAACACCACTGTTCTAACGAACTTTGTGATTCTGCAATATTCTATTCCGCCAGGTGTAAACGCAGAACGTCCACACCTGACGGCGTTGATTACCTATTTGCATATTCGTCTGTCAGCGAGCTCGTATTCCTTTCAAGAAAAAAGCCCCTTGCGGGGCGGTGTGACCGGGTCGTGAAGACCCAATCCTTACCCGCTCCGTTTGGTTAGTAATTTCTTGGCGTTAAACACGTACGAGGAGTATATACGTGGGCTTTAGGGGTGTCAACTTATTAGGTTCCCTACGCAAAAGGCCCCGCGAGAGCGGGGCCTTTTGGAAGCAATTTCGTAGCTTACTTGATCTCGTTCTGCACCCGCTCAATGTACTTCGCAGCTGCCTGCTGACCACCGAGGCCAAAGGCAAGGCCAAATGCGAGCGACAGGGCTACCACGACGCCCGTGAAGAGGGTCTGGATGAGCGGAGAGATGCCGAGGCGATCGAGCGCTGCAAGGATCGCGAAGATCCAGATAGACCAGCGTGCGAGTGCGCCAAGCAGGTTCGCGGAACGGATGTTCGCTGCACGAGCTGCGCCAGCGACAACGCGCTGTGCCGTCTCAGCAATAACCGCTGCGACGAGAAGGATAAGGACTGCGACGATAACCTGCGGGAGGTATCCGAGGACAATGCCTGCGAGGAACGCGGTGACCTGCGTGAGACCGAGATAATCGAGCGACGCTACAAGAACACCGATGATGACGAACCACTTTATTAGAGCGCCGAGGAACGCACCTGAATTAAGGGTGAATCCCGCACGCTCAACGACACGCTCAACACCTGCAGCGCGAAGCGCCTGGTCGACACGAAGCGAATTCACTACTTGCGCTACGAGACGACCCAAAAAGGAAGCTATGAGCCACCCGATAAGGAAGACGATGAGCGCAATGACAAAGGTAGGGGCGAACCTTGCCAGGTCGATGAAGAGATTTTGGAACGACTGGACTAGCACATTCGCCCACGTGGTTAGAAACATAGAGTTGTTTGACTTATATAGGCATTACTCGGCTAATAACCTAAGTGTAGCAAGGGGAAGGCCCCGGCAAGCGGGGCCTGTGGATAGGGCTTATTTGGAGGTCACGCCGAGCTTGTCGACAACGGTCCGGTTCGGGTAGTCGAAGAGGTCCCGCAGGAGGCGGTCATAGACGCCGAGGCGGTACCGGAACTGCTCAGTTGAGAAGGTCGCATAGCGCAGTTCGCGCCCGAGCTCAGCCTCAAGTGCATGGATCGCGTTCGCGAGTGGCTTCTCTTCGAGCTTGTCCCCTACGATAAGGATATCGATCTTGGATTCAATCGCGCCCGTGAAAAGGCCCGAGAGCGTCACGAGACGAAGCGTACCTGCCTTCTTGAGCGTCGTGAGAATATACGCGTCGCTCACATCAGTCGTCATACGGAGGAACGTCTTCAGCTCCTCGTAGTGCTCGAAGCGCTTGTCTGCCGCATACGCAGCCCCCTGCTTGCCGAGCTTCTTGCGAATAATGCCGCAGGCTAAGAGAAGCGCTATCTCTTTCTTGGCTACATCTTTCGGGGCTTTCGCACGGAACGTAGCGTCAGCGAGCGGGAATGCCAGGTCGTCATTAAAGAGGAAGAGCCTGAGGAGTTTGAGGCGGGTCGGGGTGCCGAACAGTCGGGCGAGCGGGTCCATGGAAGTGAGCGCATTGTACCTATGGTTTGCAAGGAAGCCAACTCTTGACGAATCCATATGAAAACACCCGCAATTGCGGGTGTTTTCATTGGGACAGAGTTTGGCTTACTTGAACGCAACCTTTCCTCCTGCCTCCTCAACCTTTGCCTTGAGGGCCTCTGCGTCGTCCTTGCCGAGATTCTCCTTGAGAACCGACGGAACGCCGTCGACGAGGTCCTTAGCCTCCTTGAGGCCGAGACCGAGCACCTCCTTCACGACCTTGATCACCTGGATCTTGTTCGCGCCGGCGTCGGTGAGCTCGACGGTCATCGTGCTCTTGCCCTCGTCAGCCGCGGCACCTGCTGCTGCAGGTCCTGCGACAGCGACAGCTGCTGCCGATACGCCGAACTTCTTCTCGAAGACCTTCACGAGCTCGGAAAGCTCGAGTACGGTCATAGCCTCGATCTCAGAGACGATCTTCTTGAACTTCTCAGGGACCTCGACTTCTGCCTCCTCTGCTGCCGGAGCAGCCTCCTTCACCTCTTCTGCTGGAGCTGCAGCCTCTTCAGGCGCGTCCTGCTTTACTTCTTCATCAGCCATAAATGTAAATCTATCGGTTGGTTAATGCTTACGCAGCCTTCTTCTCGCGTATCTGATCGAGCGCTATAACGAGACCCTGGATAGGGCTGTTTATAACGTTCACGAACATGCCGCGAAGGACCGGTACCGGCGGAATGGTTGCGATGGCATTCATGCCAGCTGCGTCCGTAAACTTCCCGTCGAATATGCCGCCCATGATGGTGAGCGCGCCCTTGTGCTTCTTGCCCTGCTCGAAGATATCGCGTGCAGCCTGAGTAGAATCCTCAGAGCTCCATGCGAGCGCTATCTCGCCCGGGAGCTCGGGAATGGTTCCCTCGTACCCACGGTCTGCGAGCGCACGACGAATGAGGGTCTTCTTTGCTACGTAGTAGCCTACGCCACCCTCGCGAAGGGTACGGCGCATTGCGCTCGTATCCGCGACGCTGAGCCCCTTGAAGTGCACGAAGACGACCGAAGCCGCATCCTTTACGGACGCGATGATCTTCTCCGTTACTTCCTGCTTCTTTGCTTTGGTTATTGCCATGCTGTTGTTGGTTGCGTACGAAACGTACAACGGTCCCTTGCGGGACCGTTGTGAGGAGACATTCGACCGGTTCGCGCCGTTATAGTGGCGCGTCCCTTTCGTTCCTCGGCCAGGCTCATGCCCTAGGGCTGCTGACTGTCTTCGGTCCGTACCAGGGCACTCTACCCTACCCTCCTCAGGTTCGCAACGCGCCCTAGAGGACGCCGCCCGATACCATCTGGAGCAGCGAGAGCGAGCCCGCGATGATAAGGGCGAACAGGCCGAGGAACTTGAGAAAATGGAAGAAGTACTCCATAGGCTAGAGGTTCGTGAGCTTGAGCACGGTGATATTCGGGAAGAGCTTCTTCTGCTGCTTAAAGTACGATGCGGCTTCTTTCGTAAACTCAATATCAGGATTTATCGCAAGGGCCTCAGCGACAAGTCGGTCTGACTCCGCTATATTGCCGCGATAGAGTTCAGCGAGCGCATCAAGTATATAGGTGAGCGGGTTGCCCGGAGAAAGCGCGTATGACTCCGTAATAATCTGTTTCGCATCCTCTATTCTGTTCTCTCCCAGAGTGGTCATAATGAGGAGGAGATACGCGTAATTCATGCGGGCGCGGTAATGCTGAGGCTGTTTTTCCAAATACTCTTGATACTGTATTTCGTACAGATGCGTGAACTCAAGAATACGCGCGGTTCTCTCCGGTGTTGATTTCTCAGCAATAACTGCAAGCGATCCTTTAATGAACGAGCCCGAGGACAAGCGGAGCGATTCGAAGCTCGACACTCGTTCAAGTGACTTTTCCATATACGTCTGTTGCGCAAGGGCGCTTGTGCTGCGGAACGTAAGCGGTAATGCCGCTTGGCGGTCATACTCACCGAGAGCCAGGAACGCGCTCACGAGTGCCGCGACAAGGATAAGCGCAGCAACGACCTTCTGTTGCACACTCCCGGTAACGCTCTTTTCTTTAGTATCCTGCGCAATCCTATTTTCAAGCCACACCGCATACCCGCCCATGAAGGCAAGTAAGGTATAGCTCCCTATCGTATCGAAGCCTGTCTGCATCTGAAGCAAGTGCGTGGGTATAAAGGCGTACAGGAGCACGGCCTCGGTGTCTCCAATGAGACCTCGCCTACGCGCTCGATAGATAACACTAAGAAACACCAGTGCGAGAAGCACAAACGTTGCCATGCCAACAACACCTGAGCCAACTAAGGTATCTATGAATACGTTATGCGCGCGCTCGAACCATATCTCCCCTAAGTTCTTATCCTCAAAGAGACGGTTGTCGAAGTGCTGTTCTATAGCGTAATTGAAGTTCTCTGGTCCCCAGCCTAAGAGTGGCCGATCCTTGATGGCATTCGTACTCGCCTCCCATACGATGATACGTGCGGCACTCGATTCCTGTATATACTGTTTCTGAATCAACGAGCCGGGAGTGAACAGAAATGCCGTAGCGCCGATAACACCCGCGAGAATAAGGCCTCCCCATAGAAGCGTAAGACGCAGGTTCCAGGGCGCGGGAAATACCTTGCGAAAGAGAAGATGCCCGAAAAGAGTAAGGAGGAAAGCACCGAGGGCAGCACTCGAAGCGCGTGCAAGTCCAAGTACTGATGACGGGCTTTCTATGAGAGTAGAGAGTGGCACCCGGCCAAGAAGCAAGCCGATGTTAAAGAGAAACGGTGAGAGAGCAACGAACACGAGCGATGCGAGCAATGCTATACGCCACACGGGCCACCCCTTTGTACGAAAGAACTCTATGGAGCCAATAACAAACGCAAGCAACAGATAGGCACCAGCATACGTTTCGTTCCCCATGGTAAGACTTCTCTCTCCAAGACTCGTCCAGAGGAATGTGCCGGTGAGACCAAGACCCTGCACGCCCAAGATAAGCAGGAACGCAAAAGCACCCGCAGAAACCGCAACCGCACGCCGCACGAAAGACCAGTCACGCTCGCTCAAGAGTTCTCCGAG
>CAZNDC010000035.1:4545-6330 GCA_964571755.1 uncultured Candidatus Saccharibacteria bacterium | reverse complement strand
GCGGAGGAGGCGAGATTCGAACTCGCGGTACCTTGCGGTACGGCGCATTTCAAGTGCGCTGGAATAAACCACTATCCGACTCCTCCGTGGACAAGTATAAACTGTCGCCCGCAACTAGCCCGGAGTGTAGCACGCTCCCCTAGGTGCGTGTAGGATTCCTTATATGAGATATCTCGGCATCGACTTCGGCACCAAGAAGATAGGACTCGCGCTCTCGGACGAGGCGGGACAGATGGGTTTCCCACACGGCATCATCCCGAATGATGGCCGGCTTATCGACGAGATACTCGCCCTGATTGAGCGGAAGAACGTAGGCGCAGTTGTCATGGGCGAGTCACTCAACTACCAAGGGAAGGAGAATCCGGTTGCTAAAGACGCGAAAGCGTTCGCACAGCTCATTGAGCGGCGCTCTGACATCACGGTCTACTTTGAGCCGGAGATGCTCACGACTCAGGAAGCGCGTCGAGACTTCGAGGGCATCCGCACGTCGGGGCACGCCGTTGTGGATGCGTCTGCCGCAGCGCTCATACTTACGAGCTATCTCTCTCGCACCCATGGATAAGGAACGCATCAGTATCGACGAGTTCGCGAAGATTGAGATAAAAATCGGCACCGTCTGCACGGCTGAGCGCGTGCCTGAAACCGAGAAGCTGCTTCGACTCACGGTCGACTTCGGAGAAGAGACAGGTCCCCGACAAATTGTCTCGGGTATTAATGCGTACGTAAATGAACCCGAAGACCTTGTTGGCAGGCAGCTCGCATTCGTAACGAATCTCGCACCGCGCACCATAAAGGGTCTCGAATCGAACGGCATGCTGTTTGCGGTGGGAAGCGACGATACGTTCGCATTCCTCTCGCCAGATCGTCCGGTGCCTCCGGGAACTGCTGCACACTAGTACTCATAGGGGAGGTGCGCGTTATACTAATCGACACAAGCTATGTCGAACGCTCTTTCACGACTTGCACGCATCGAACTCGCACCGCCGCGGTATCTCGAGTTCCTCACCGCGGGTATCGATATATCGGCGAGCGGCGTGAAGCTCGCACTCCTTTCTGATCACATGCACGGGCTCGAGCTCGCAGCGTTCGGCGAGGAGCGTCTGCATCCAGGCGCACTGATCGATGGCGAGATACGGGACAGCGCGGCAGTCGTGAATGCCGTCCGCGCTCTCACGAAGAAGCACGGTATTAAGTTCGCGAATATAGCGCTCTCGGAGTCGCGTAGCTATCTTTTTGAAGCTGACGTACCAGGACGCGTCAAAAGTGGGTGGCTAACCGCGATCGAGTCGCATCTCGACGAATACGTGCCTTTGCCTCCTGCAGAGGTAGCGTTCGATATCGCGCCTACGGGTCCGGTAGGGGAGACGACGCATGTTGTGGGCGTTGGGTATGCACGTCGTGTGGTCGACGAATCGCTCTCAGCACTCGATGCAGCGAATATCGAAGTGCGCTCAGTTGAGAGCGAGACATTTGCCTTGCCGCGCGCGCTCCTGCCTGAGGGCGATCAGGAGACCGTGCTCATTATCGATATCGGACGCACAACAACGAAGCTTGTCGTCGTGAGCAGGCGCGTACCTCGGTTTGCTACTACACTCGATATCGGCGGCCATGCGCTCACACTCGCTGTGCAAAAGCACTTTGGCGTGACCGAGGACGAGGCGAAGCGCGTGAAGGCAGAGCGGGGCCTTGTAAGCGGAGACACGAACGACGAGTACCTCGCATCCATGCTTTCTACCGTCTCTGTAATGCGCGAGGAGATCATGCGCCGACTCGAGTACTGGCAGA
>CAZNDC010000035.1:2820-4535 GCA_964571755.1 uncultured Candidatus Saccharibacteria bacterium | reverse complement strand
TGGGTCAAATAATGAACCGGTTACGCGGGCCATCATTGTTGGCGGGAACGCGACGGTGCGTGGGCTCCCCGAGTATCTTGAGACGAGCCTTAAGGTCCCGGTCGAACTTGGCGACGTGTTTACAAACTTGGCGCCGCGTGACTATTGGCTGCCGCCTTTGGATTATCTCGAGTCTCTTGCGTACTCGACTGCGATAGGCCTCGCCCTCAGAGATTATGTCCGTTAGGCTTACCAATCTTCTTCCCCCAGAGCGCATTCGCGGTTTGCGACAGCTCTACTTCTTTCGTCTGGCGACGGTCGGTATGCTCGTACTCACGGGAGTCGCTGTTATTCATGGCGTTCTCCTCCTGCCGTCCTACTTGTATCTGAAAGAGCAGGTGCACGCGCGGGAGTCAGTACTTGCCTCGCTCACGGCGAGCCTGCAGGGCTCTGAGGAGCGCGAGGTGAGTGCGCGCGTCACGCGTCTTACGGAGGATGCAGCGTATCTCGCACGTTTAGCCAAGACTCCTGCGGCGAGCACGGCGGTCTCTGCCATCCTCAAAGTTCCTCACACCGGAATCTCGATGCGTGGCTTCACATTCACTGCGGGGAGCGAAGGCCCGGACGCAAGCATGACCGTGTCAGGTGTAGCCTCTTCCCGCGAGACGCTGCGCAGGTTTGAACAAGCACTCGCGGCACAGCCCTACATCACAACGACCGAGCTTCCAATAAGCGCCTATGCAAAGGAGAGTGCCATAGATTTCACCGTCGTTCTTACGGGACCACTCATGCCATGAAGCACCTAACATTCGTACATCTGTCGATCGCTCTGATTCTTTTTGCGAGCATCGTCGCTACGTACGGTTTCTGGTATTCGTCCGTAGGGAAGGTGAGTGCCGAAGCCGCAAGTCTCGCGGAAGAGATCAAGACCAAGAGTCAGGATTCTGCACGCGTTGCTGCCGCGAAAGTGGCCCTCGCGTCCTTGTCTGAGGATGAGGAGAGCGTGCGCAAATACCTGGTTCCAACGAATGATGTTGTCCCCTTCCTTGAAGGTCTCGAACAGACCGGGAAGCAGCTGGGTGCTGTTGTTGAGGTTGCCTCGGTGTCAGCCGAGAGCGCGACCAACCGCCCGCATCTCACGCTCTCGCTCAAGATAACAGGATCGTTCGATTCGGTACTTCGCACCCTCGGAGCAATCGAGTACGGTCCGTACGACAGCATGCTCACGAACCTCACATTCGATACACCGCGCACCGATGACCCGGCTGCCATGGTTGTCTGGACCGCGACTGCCGCATTCACAATCGGTACCCAGGTAGCGACAAGTAGCACCCCGTAAGCGTATGAAACTTTCCTTCAACACTCGCTCCCTTCTGCGTCACCTTTCCTATGGCGACCATGTTCGTCCTGCGCGTGACTGGTTTACCTTGCTCTCAGTCGCACTCTTTCTCGTTGCGGTGAGTCTCGCGTGGAATCTCTGGCTTCTGCGAAGCGTAGAGCAGGGAGGTATGATTGGCACCGAACCGGCACCAGCAGCCTTTGACGAGGCACCAATCAGATCAGTACAGGGCGTATTCGAGTCTCGCGAAGAGGAGGAACTTAGGTTCAAAAGGGAGTACCGGTTCGTTGACCCGTCGAAGCCTGGCAGCTAAGGTACTAGAGCCCCTATAGCTTAATGGATAAAGCTGCGGACTTCTAAGCCGTCGATCTTGGTTCGATTCCAGGTGGGGGCACAG
>CAZNDC010000035.1:0-2720 GCA_964571755.1 uncultured Candidatus Saccharibacteria bacterium | reverse complement strand
AAAGCTGCGGACTTCTAAGCCGTCGATCTTGGTTCGATTCCAGGTGGGGGCACAGCTGGCTAGAAGGCGAGCACGACGCGCATGTGGCGGAACTGGTATACGCGTGCGCCTCAGAAGCGCATGGAGCAATCCTTGGAGGTTCAAGTCCTCTCATGCGCACCCGCTATACTTAGTGCATGTCTATAGATTTCCAGTTCGCGTACCTTATCGGGAACGCCATCTTCGCCGTTGTCTGGCTCGCTCTGTTTCTCCTGCGGAAGGATTTGCGAGTTGAGATGCTCGCTATGTCGATCGTCGTTGCGCCGCTTGGGCCGGTATCGGAACTCTTTTACCTTCGCGATTACTGGCAGCCGGAACTCTTTAACGGATGGCGCATCGGCATCGAGGACGCCCTATTCGGATTTTTCATCGGTGGCATTGCCGCGGTCCTCTATGAGGAACTCGTCGGGAAGCGTCACATGCGCAGAAAAGGGAAAGGGCATCCGTACTGGATGATGGGCTTCGCGGTTCTTGCCGCGCTTTGGATGGTGATTGGCACGCTCATACTCAATCTGAACTCCATCTACGTGTCAGTGGTCGCCTGCCTATTTGCGGGGGTGGGCATGCTCGTTATCCGCAAGGACCTCATCGCTGATGCAATCCTGAGCGGTCTTAGTGTCGGGGCCCTCATGCTCTGCTTTTATCTTATCTATACCAACCTTTTCGACGGCATCATCCAGGAATGGTGGATGCTGGAGAACATCTCGGGTGTCCTCATCCTCGACACACCTCTAGAGGAGCTCATGTGGGGCTTTGCGTGGGGCTTCGTAGCCGGTCCTGCATATGAGTTCATAACCGGTGTTTACTGCGCTCGCAAGAGGTAGTGGGTGCGCGCTGAGGGACTCGAACCCCCGACCATCCCGGTGTAAACGGGGTGCTCTACCAACTGAGCTAAGCGCGCGTAGAGGTACCTTAGCGCATATTGGGAATATTTTGAAGTAACCTGAACACGCGGAGCTCCGTTTATATATAGGTATGCATGAACGGCTTGAAGTAATTATTTCCGGACGAGTTCAGGTAGTAATGTACCGGGACTTCGCGCAGCGCAAAGCACGCGGCCTCAAGATTACGGGCGAGGTGCAGAATCTGCGAGACGGCACCGTGCGTGTCGTTGCCGAAGGACCCCGAGATAGACTTGAACTCTATCTCGAAAAGCTTTGGAAGGGACCGTTGCTCGCGCGAGTCGAGCATGTCGAGCCCGAATGGGAGCCCGCCAACGGAGCCTATAAGGGATTTTCCATAAACTATGACTAAGGGTCCGCGATCCGTAGGCGTCATCATGGACGGGAACCGTCGATGGGCGAAAGAACGGAACCTTCCAACCTTCGATGGACACAAAAAGGGTCTCGAGAAACTCTACGAGCTTGCCGAGTGGATGGAAAGTGCGGGAATTGAGGAAGTGATTTTGTACGCGTTCTCGACCGAGAACTGGAACCGGGCTCCAGAAGAGGTTAGCTATCTTATGGGGCTCTTCGAGCACGCGTTTAAAAAGGAGTTGTCACGATTCGTTGAGAAGGGTGTCCGGCTCCGTTTTATTGGCTCACGTGAGCGAGTCTCTTCGCACCTGCAAAGAATTATGAACGAGGCGGAAGAGAAAACGCGCACTGGAGAGAAGGGAACGCTCGTTATAGCGTTCTCCTACGGCGGTCGCGCTGAGATAGTGTCAGCCGTAAACCGGCTCCTCAAAGAGGGGAAGACCGTCGTCGACGAAGCGGGGTTCCAGGAGGTGATGTGGAGCGCCGATCTTCTTGATCCGGATCTCATCATCCGCACAGGCGGAGAGCAGCGCCTCTCCAATTTCCTTCCCTGGCAGTCAGTGTATAGCGAGCTATTCTTCACGGACACCAAGTGGCCGGACTTCTCAAAGGAAGAGTTCAATCGTATTCTCGCTGACTTCCGGGAGCGAGAGCGGCGACACGGGAAATAACCAGGCGTGCTAGGGTGTCTCCATGGAACTCCCAGTTATCTACGAGGACGAAGACATCGTCGCTATCAACAAGCCCGCAGGCGTCATGACGCATCCGGACGGGCATTCGAAGGACGAGACCGCGAGCGACTGGTTTGCTGCACACTACCCGGGCTCAGCGACGGTCGGGGAGACGCAGCGCCTTACGGACGGCACCGAGATCGCGCGGCCAGGGGTAGTGCATCGTCTCGATCGCGATACGTCGGGTGTGCTCGTCTTCGCGAAGACCCCTGAAGCGCATGCTCGCCTCAAGGAAGCCTTCCATAATCGGGAGGCGAAGAAGACGTATCTCGCGTTTGTGTACGGCGTGCCCAAGGAGCCCAAGGGTGTCATTGAGTTCTCAATCGGCCGCAGCCGAAAGGACTTCAGGCTCCGCAGTGCGCAGCCGAAAGCGAAAGGCATGCTCCGCGAGGCACTCACTCGGTATGAGGTGGTGGGAGATATCGGCACGCATGCGCTCGTGAAGCTTATGCCTGAGACTGGCCGTACGCACCAGATTCGTGTGCACCTGAAGGCGATACATCGACCCATCGTCTGTGATCCGCTCTATGCTATCGGCCGCCCCTGCGACCTCGGCCTCACCTCGCTCGGGCTTCACGCGTACCGCATCGAGGTCCCTGGGAAAGAGGGGACTGTGTCTATCGAGGCGCCCCTTCCGGAGGCCATGGACAAGGCTGCCCGCATGTTCCCGGGAAGCGAGCCATTCGTTGCTGCC
>CAZNDC010000034.1:3270-7289 GCA_964571755.1 uncultured Candidatus Saccharibacteria bacterium | reverse complement strand
GATGTCCTCAAGGTACTGCATCCGTTCATGCCATTCGTTACGGAAGAAATCTGGAAGCACACTTCTCCGAGCGAGGACCTACTCATCATCGCACCATGGCCCTCCAAGGGCGGTGTAGAATAGAGGAATGATCTCAACAGAGACCGCACTCTTCGCGTTTCTTGGCGGCATTCTGCCCGCAATGATATGGCTCTATTTTCTCCTCAAGGAGGATTCACGCTGCCCTGAGCCTCGCTCCATGATTGTGCTGGCGCTCATGGCCGGCATGCTCTCCGTGCCGCTCGTGCTTCCTATGGAGCGTTTCGCTATTCTTGCCCTCCCTGCAGGTATCCCGGTTATCCTCGCCTGGGCTGCCATAGAAGAAACCGTGAAGTACGCACTCGCTGCGTTGGTTGTGCTTTGGAGGAAGGCGGTAAACGAATCAGTGGATTACGTAGTTTATATGCTTACGGTCGCGCTTGGGTTCGCTGCGCTTGAAAATATGCTCTTCCTTATTGCGCCGTTCTCCGGCGGCAACATCCTCGAGGGACTCCTGACCGGTAATCTGCGCTTTGTAGGTTCAACA
The DNA here is from genome assembly GCA_964571755.1 of uncultured Candidatus Saccharibacteria bacterium. Taxonomy (GTDB): domain Bacteria; phylum Patescibacteriota; class Minisyncoccia; order Phycocordibacterales; family Phycocordibacteraceae; genus C7867-001. Next base: position 6,724 of record CAZNDC010000034.1, on the reverse strand, counting down.
CTTCTTCATGTAGTGGCCTCCTCGACCATTGGATTCGCACTCGCATTCTCGTTCAGGAAGCCTCGCTGGGTACGTACGCTTTTCGCGGTTGTAGGACTTATCCTTGCTATCGCATTGCACGCTCTTTTCAACTTCCTTATAATTGATGGTAACGGCTCGTCAACGCTGCTTGCGTTCTTCGTCGTGTGGAGCGGTGCCGTCATCCTCTTCGCAATGTTCGAACTGTTGAAATATCTCCGCTATCATCGCTTACCAAAGAACACCTGCCCCTCTTAGTATGAAAAAACGCTCTTTCTTCGACCGCCTGTCTGGTTCCGCCCCGATGGATGACCACTACGACGCATTCGACGACGATCTCCCGATGCAGTCGGGCATGCAGGCGCCCGCAAGCGCCTCAGCAAGCGTTCCTGTCCGCAGCATCCTTTCCACCGTTGAAGAGGAGCAGAGCGACGGGCAGCTCCCGGTCGACGTCTATCAAACACCAAACGAGATCGTCATACGTGCATTCGTAGCAGGTGTCCGCCCTGACGAGCTCAACGTCTCCATAAGCCGGGACATGGTAGTTATCGAGGGGTCTCGTGACGAGCGTGACTCCATCATTGATTCCGACTACTTTACCCGCGAGCTCTTCTGGGGCTCCTTCTCCCGCACCATCCTGCTTCCGCAGGAAGTAGACGTTGATAACTCATCGGCAGGCGCTAAGGACGGTCTTCTCTCGATCATCCTTCCGAAGCTCGATAAGGCTCGTCAGACAAAGCTTCGCGTTAAGGCGGGTTAGGATTGTCTCAAGCAGCAAAGGAAAAAGCTCCGTGTAACTCGGAGCTTTGTGCGTTTAGCGGATAGACTGGTATCCCCCTGGGACGCCATAGGGCGAAAGAACAATCTGCCAGAGATGGGTCGACCGCGCTCGAAACGCGCCAGCACATTGGAGCAGATAGTACGCCCACTTGCGACGGAACCGTTCGTCGTACACACCAGCCGCTGCAAGCTCGCTCCAGGCTGCTTCGAAGTTCTCGTACCAGGCGCAAAGCGTCCGGTCGTAGTCTGTTCCGAAGTTGTGTACGTCTTCAATCACGAAGACGTCCCGGACCGCACGGCCAATCTGTTCCAGGGACGGGAGATACCCGTTCGGAAAGATATGCCGCTCGATCCATGGGTCGAATCCCCCGTCCTGCATTCCTATCGTGTGCAACAGGAAGAGACCGTCCGGCTTGAGCACCGCTTTCGCAACGCGCATATAGGTCCGGAAGTTCTTCGGGCCCACGGCCTCAAACATGCCGATTGAAACGACGTGGTCGAAGGACGCGTGACCGAGGGTATCCGGCGCATAGCGGTAATCGAGATTCAGCAAATCGACCGAGAGCCCCTTGCAGAGCTCCCGAGCGAGCGACAGCTGCTCATCCGAGTTCGCGATTCCCACCACATGCGCGCCGTACTTCTCGGCAGCAAACTTGGCGAACGAGCCCCATCCGCAACCGATATCGAGCACGCGCTGCCCGGAACGCAGATCGATTTTCTCGCAGACGAGGCGGAGCTTTTCCTCCTGCGCCTGTTCGAGCGTTTCGGCTCCCCGCCCATAGTAGGCGCAGGTGTAGACCATGCGCGGATCGAGCATCGCTCTATACAGATTGTTGCCGAGGTCGTAATGGTCACGAGCGACGTGATGAGCGCGGTTAATGCTCTGCGCGTTTCGGAACACCCATGCAAGCGCAGTGAGCGCCCCAGGGATACCGCCACGTCCCCGATCTGCGCCGGCCGCAATCACGCAGCGGAACAACTCAGAAAGGTCGTCGCAGTCCCAGTCCCCGTCGACGAAGCTTTCGCCGAGACCGATTGTTCCTCCGAGAAGAAAGCGCTGGAAGACGCGCGGGTTGTTGATGCGGACACTCAGGCGAGCATCCGGATCGTTAAGTGATACGCCGGCCCGCGAAAGCAGGCTGGCAACGCGAGGTTCGAAGATACGCATGCTGCTAATACCCCTGATTTCAAGTTTGAGTCCGCACGGACTATACCACTGTTCCCTAAAAACACTATGCTAGTGCACTTCTTCTCTTAGAGGAGGCACCTGCGCTACCGCTTCTACAGAAAACCTAATCTGACCAATCACTTGTCCATTTGGTGTCTCAACAGATACACGCCACTCACCTGCTTCAGGGTTTGTGCGTTCCGAGTATCCTCGATACCCGTCTTTGCGTCCTCCTGCTATGGGGAATGAGACGGCACCCTTGGAAACCCACCGATTCGAAGTTTCGCTATAGTGTTCCCATGTATGCACGACGGTGGTACCGAAGCGTACCGGAGCAAATACGGCTGTATACGCGTACAGGGTCTCACCCGAGGCGGCGCGTACCTTCTGAGGACCGAGATCCCACCATACCCGCTCCTGCTCAGCGAGAAGGACGTATTGGTCTCCTTGGCGGCTGAGACCATGATAGATGCTGCCCTCCTTGAGGGTAAGCGGGATAGGGGGCACGAGTCCCGTGAAGTAGCTCGTGACCATGACGATCAGTATCGCGAGGCAGGAGCCAACGATCGGGATGAAACTCCCAGCGAGACGCTCCTTGCCAGTCTTCCAGAGAAGATAGAGGAAGACGCTAAACGCAGCCGTACTCAACACGGTGCTTCCGAGGAATACCCATGGCCCAAGCGAATGGACGAAGAGCGGAAGCGCAAATATCGCGTATGCGTAGGTGGTGAAAAAGAGGAGCGTCGCGAGAAAGATGAGGCGATCCTTATAGGTTCGGAACCACTCGTTGCCGAGGAACACGAGCCCGAGAAGCACTACGAACGGCCACGAGACAGAGAGCACCGAGCTCTTCGTGTAGAAGATGAGGAAGCCGGAGAGCATGTTTCCTATCAAGTACTGCGCAACAAGCGGCAGGAGCACGATTCCCGTGCGTCGCATAACCGACGGACGCTTCGTTTCCTTCGCGAGCGTATGGAAAAGCAGGATTGCGGCAGCCGCGAGGGAAAGGTATGCAGCGAATACCAGGTTCACGAGCGATATGTCGAGGAACACGAACGTGATGATGTCCGTGATAAAACCGAACACGAAAACGAGCGCACCTAAGTGCCGCTCGTTACGTTGTGCCCATGCAAGTACCTTCCGGACCATACCTCAACTATACGCCATCCTGAGTCTCTCTTTGTGTGCTTGGACCCGGGCTCGAACCGGGGACCTCACCCTCTTCAGGGGCGCGCTCTACCAACTGAGCTATCCAAGCAGTGTGCCGATTCTAGCATATCGGCCTTCCCTTTTCACCCTCGCTACTGGGTGCCCTGATACGCCTCGAGGAGCTGATTCAGCTGCTCCTCGGATGGGAGACCAAAGAGTCCCGGCGCGAAGCTCTGACCCCCCTGAGCGCCCGAGACCGCATCCATGATTGGACCGAGGTAGGAACTGAGGAAGAAGAGCGGCACGCCGAGCACCACCAGCCAGAGGATAATCTTCGCA
>CAZNDC010000034.1:0-3260 GCA_964571755.1 uncultured Candidatus Saccharibacteria bacterium | reverse complement strand
TGTCACCCTTGATCTTCGCTTGTTTGATCTCGCCGCATTGGGTGATGTACGGCCGCTGGTCGGGCGCGCTGGCGGCGTAGACCACGGCGGGCGCCAGCGCGGTCACGCCGAGCGCCACCAGCCAGAGGATTCTCTTCGCAATGAATCCAAGAACGGCATCTCGGCGTATAAGCCTGAGGAGTCGGTTATTGTCTTCAGCAAGCTTGTGCGTCTCGCGCACCAGGCGCTCAAGCTCTTCCATGGGTACCTCGGGCATGTTGGGAGAAGTATAGCACCCAGGTTTACAAATACTCGAAATTGAATAACACTATATGCTTCGCGTTCATGAGGGATGCGAAGAAACAGCAGGGAGACCAATCAGATGACCGAAATCGTGGTCGGCGATTCTGAACACGAGACGACAACGGAACCGGCAACTCCCCTGCAGAATGCAGACCCGCCACAGAACACTGTCGACCAGCCCCTTGAGGGGCGCAACGGTGCCCCTCGTCCGGACGAATAGCAGTCCGAGACGAAATTCTGAAACTTCTAGATCGGCCTTCGGGTCGATCTTTTTCTTTGTGCCCTCGCCAGGAGTCGAACCTGGATTTAAGGTTTAGGAAACCTCCGTTCTATCCATTGAACTACAAGGGCGTATCGAGAGAGTAGCACGAAACCCCGCGGCAGAAAGCCGCGGGGTTTCGTGTATTTCTCACTATACTGAAGGCGCTGCCTCGGCAACCCCAAGGAGCTCCTCGAAGCGCTTCTTATCAAATCCGACAATCATATCGTCTCCAATGAAGACTACCGGCACGCCCATCTGACCGCTCTTGTCAATCATCTCCTGACGCTTCTCCATGTCTGTAGCAACGTTATATTCCGTGTACGCGACATTATTCTCCTTGAAGAACTCCTTGCTCATCTGGCAGAAGTGACAGGTTGGTGTGGTGTAAATGGTGACAGTCTTTTGCGTATCCATAGTGATTTCTTATGTAGGGATAGTATACCATTCTACTTCTCGTAGGGAATATGAAAAGAAAAAGGGCCGCTCCAGAGTGCGGAGCGGCCCTTCATAACAACGGAACTGGGCGTGGTTAGAAGCGGTAGCCGAGACGGACCTGCAGATCGTCGAACGTGCTGGCCGTCTCGGTCTCGAAGCCGTCGTTCCAGACGGTTTTGGAGTCGACCGGCTCGGAGCGCGTCCACTGGAACGCGACCGACACGCGGTCGGTGACCGGCCAGTCGACGCGAGCGCCCCAGTAGGGGCCCACGCGAATGGTGGTCTGCTCGACGCCGTAGTCGTCGAACCCGTTGTCCGCATCGAAGTCGAAGGTCTCGACGTAGTTGCGCGCCTCGATGCCGAACACGCCGGATACCAGGACCCCGCCGACTTCGTGCCCGATCGAGCCGCCGAAGCGGCCGGTGATCGTGCTCTTCCGGGTGAAGTCCACGGTCTCACGGAAGCCGCAGTCGTCCTCGTTGCAGGACTCAGCCGAGCCCGAAGCCTCGACCGAACCGAAGGTGACCGATGCTTCGACGCCGACGATCAGATCGTCGCCGAGCACGAAACGGTGACCGCCGGCGATGCCGTAGGCCGTGCCGGAAGGCGCCAGATCGATCCCGTAGGGATCGTATTCGGACGACTCCCGTTCGGTCGCGGTGCCGACGATAGCGGCGACGTACCAGCCAGCCCATTCCTGCGCCATAGCTTGGGGCGCGCAGGAAAAAGCCATGACGGCCGAAGCCGCCAGAAGAGCCGATTTACGCATGAATGTCTCCTTCGAGTGGCCAAACGCCCTCTGAAAGTAGAGTAGCAGCTATTTGCTATTCTGTCAATATATACGCACTATGTATTTAGCTATTTTTCCATCGAGGGGCCTACTGATAGAGATGGGGATTCTTGAAGGGTATCAAGGCCAAGATAGCGGCATAGGCATAATTACTCGTCCTATCGAAAATATCGTGCGTCAGCAGACCAACCGCTCCATTCTGCTCCTTTGAATTCGTCCTTCCAAAAACAATATCATCAGCCTCTCCAAGCTCCTTGCCTCCAAGGACAAGCACCGCTACCTCATGCGGAAGATAAAACGTGCCACTCCGTCCCTTTCCGAACTTTCCTTCTCTAGACTCCACAACCGTCCACGCAAACGCGCGCAGTTCTTCTGTATCCTCTTCGCATCCCCCTTCGAACGAAATGTAGAAATCTGCATCCGGATGCGCTATCCGCGCATTCTCGACTCGGGTCCTTGCACCAGTAAGCGTCTCCTCGTCCGTCATCGGCTGATCTCGTACACCTGACTCGACCGATACACCTTCGAAACCGAAAGTCTCTTCAGGGAACATCTGAGCGAAGGCACTCTTCGCTGCCTCGATCTTAACCGGATTCTTTGAGGCAACGATGATTGTTTTCATGGGTGCGGGTACGGGGAATCGGACCCCGATCTCAACCTTGGGAAGGTCGCATTCTACCACTAAACTATACCCGCCTTCCTACCAGAATCCGAACCATCCGAGTACGCGTTGGTACCACGGAAGCTTCGGCTGGGGCGGCGCTTCCTTCGGAGGAACTAAGATAATAACTTCCTCTCCAGGACGCGCAACACCATAGGTCTGACGTAGTGTCGCCTCGTGTCCACGCTCAGTTGAGAGTTCGCTCAGATTCCCTTCAAGGATAGCCTTACGCGCTTCGAGAGTCGCGAGCTCGGACTTGCGATCCTCCACTGCCCCACGCGCAATCTCTTCTTTCCGCGCAATGCCCCACACCAGAAAGCAGAGCCACAAGAGGAGAAGCGCGAGAAATGCAGCAAGCGCGTACTGTCCTACTCGTTGCTTGGAAGGCTTCCGTACCATTCCCTAGAGTATAGCAACCCTACCGGTCGCTATCCTGGACCATCTTCATAAATACGTCCTGCGGGATATCCATCTTGGCGTGCTCACCTCGGCGCTTCTTGCCCTTCTTCTGCTTCTCAAGAAGCTTCATCTTGCGAGTGATATCGCCTCCGTAGAGATAGCCGGTAACGTCCTTCCTAAACGCTGAAATAGAGCGTGACGCGACAATACGTCCGAGTGCATGCGCCTGAATCTTCGTGACGAACTGCTGACGCGGCAAAATCTCATGGAGCTTCTCTACCATACGATCGCCCTCCTCAACGACGCGCTTCCTCGATACGACGCGTGCGAACGCCGGAATAGCCTCTTCAGCGACGAAGATCTCAAGCTTCACAACATCCGCAGACCGCTCGTCCAGGAATTCATATGAAAGCGATGCGTAGCCGGACGAG
>CAZNDC010000033.1:0-7459 GCA_964571755.1 uncultured Candidatus Saccharibacteria bacterium | reverse complement strand
GCAATGTTCTTTAGGTTGAATGTGAGACCGAGTTCTTCCCCTGCCCGGAGCACTTTTGTGCAGAAGCCGCAGCCGGTTCGTACGTAGAGGGTGAGCATTGGGAGAGTGAATTAGACGGCTATAGCTCTAGTATACCAAGGCTCCTGGTTGCCGAATGGTGGATTTCGGCTACTATGGAAACGCCCTCCCTGTCGGAGGGTAACTACCATTCCGCGGTAGCTCAGTGGTAGAGCGGCTCGCTGTTAACGAGTTGGTCGTAGGTTCGAATCCTACCCGCGGAGCAAAATAGAAAAAGAGACGCTCACGCGTCTCTTTTTCTTAGAGAAATGCTATACTCTAAACCATGACACAGAAGAACATCGTTATCGGAATCGTGCTCCTGGCGCTCGTTGCCGGTATCGTATATTTTGCGAATCCTAAGAATATGCCTGGAGAAGCTCCTGCAACGGAAGAGACAAGTACTCAAGGGTCGGCGGTCACAGAAACATCGCAAGAAGAGTCGAACCTCAATGCAGCGTGCGAGGGCGCGCTCGCGTACATGTCCTTCCCAGACGGAGCGAGTGCAGACGCATTCGTCGCAGAGTGCAAGGACGGCAAGCACCCTCAGGTACTCCAGCAGTACGAGGCACAGATGGGTTCTGATACTAGCGTAAGCCTCTAGCACTCACCGTTAGAAGAGAACCGCCGAGGCCAAAAGTCCCCGGCGGTTGTCATATATAGAGAAACCGCAGCCAACGTTCCCATACCCTCTCTGATTGCTATACTTGCTCTATGAATGGCTTGATTCCAGCACTCAGGCGCGCCACCGTCCCTCAGAATTGGTGGACGATTGGAGTTATCTTCGTCTCCTATATCGCTGCGTATGAGCTCGCCTCAGCCCTCTCCTTCGATCCGGTCTTTCTGTATATCCCATCCGCCATCTCGCTCGCGGCGCTCTTCTTTGCTGGTGTGGAGCTCTGGCCCTTCGTATTCATCGCTTCTCTCTCCGCTGCGTCACTCGTTGGCTTCTCACTTCCCTCCCTCGCGCTCATCCCGATAGCTGAAGCGCTGCAGGTAGGAGTCGGAGCGCTCATGTTGAGGAGATTCAATGTTGATCCGATCTTCCGCAAGTTCAAGGACATGCTGTCGCTTATGACGACCGTGCTCTTGGTCTCGCTTATTGCCCCGACCGCAATGCTCCTCTCCGACATCGGAGTCTGGAGCACGAGCTTCGTTGCAAATATCTTCTGTCTCCTCATTATCACGCCGTTCCTGCTCCGCTGGTGTTCGAAGCGCCGCTTCTCAAGAAGCTCACACGAAGTGTTCGAGACAGTAATCGTGTTTGGCGTCCTCTTGGGGATTGGCTACCTTCATTTCATCACCGGTATAGAGAGCGTCGCTAGAATCCCGCTCGTTTACTTCCTCATGGTGCCCCTCTTCTGGATAGCGCTCCGGCTGCGCCCGCGCTTCGTTACGCTTGCGTTCGTGCTCACGTCATTCATAGCAATCTATGGGACGTTTGCGAACGATCTGGTGGACGAGCTCTTCCAGCTCGAGGTATTCCTCATAACGATAGCGTCGATGTTCTATATCATCGTATCGCTCGAGGAAGACCGTCGCCTCAACTCGAACCTCATGCGCTCACAGCTGGGTATGCTTGAGAACGCAGTTGCGCGCGTCTCTTCCGAGTCCAAAGCGAAGAACGACTTCATCGCCGTGCTCGCGCACGAGCTCAGGAACCCGCTCGCCCCAATCATGAGCGGCATCGACTTCCTGAAGCTCAAGGGAGGGCGCGACAAGGACGAGACGGAGATGCTCGACGTAATGGAGGATCGTATGAAGATGATTCGCCATCTGCTTGATGACCTGCTCGACATTTCACGCATCACGGAGAATAAGCTGCGTCTCAAGAAGGACTTGGTCAATCTCAACGAGGTAATCAATCATGCGGTACTTTCCACCGAGCACCATCGTGTCGAGCGCCATCAGTCGCTTTCGCTCAAACTTCCGAAGCGCGAGACGACGGTTGAAGGCGACGCGGTGCGGCTCGAGCAGATATTCTCGAACCTCCTGACGAATGCATCGAAGTATTCAGACCCGGCACAGCCTATTGAGCTTAGCCTTACCCATGACGACCTATGGGCGCAGATTCGCATCCGTGATCGTGGGATCGGCATCGACCCAATGATGCTGAGTGCGATCTTTACGCCGTTCCATCAGATAGAGGCCGGGACCCGAAGTATGAAGGGTCTCGGCATTGGGCTTGCGCTGGTGCGAAGCTTCGTAGAGTTGCATGGCGGCTCCGTTATCGCAGAGAGCGCAGGGATCGGCAAAGGAAGTGTATTCATCGTTACGCTTCCGCTTGCAATGGACTCTTCTGCAAACAACGAAGACAACGTTGCCGCGTCACCGCTTTCACGACTGAAGATTAAGCGTGCGCTCATCGTCGACGACAATGACGAGGCTGCGTCAGGAATCGGGAGACTTCTCGAGCGCCAAGGGTGTTTCGTTGACTTTGCGTATGACGGCGGGCAAGCACTTGAGAAAGCACGCACGTCCCGCTTCGATGCGATTATTCTCGATCTCGATCTCCCCGACCGGACAGGGCTTTCCGTAGCCCAGGCACTGCGGACACGCGGCTATGTCGGCCGCCTTATCGCGCTTACGGGCCTCAGCGTCCATGACATACGCAGGGATAGCGCGTACGCAGGCTTTGATGCCTATCTTGAGAAGCCGACGAGCATCGCGGAACTTCGTGCGGCGCTTGAGGGCTAATCTTGCACATCAGCCTGATTGTAGTAGGCTCTGTCAAGGGTGCACTGCCCTTTTTGTAACTGTAGTGAGGAGGTGGCTCATGGACTATGAGCATGTTATCGCCTTGCTCGAAACGGCAGGCAACGACCCACGGACGTTCAACGAGCGCTCCGTCAAGACGCTCGACAACCTGCACACGGAAACGTTGCGGGAAATAGAACTCGTTATCGGCAAGAGGGGCCGTGTGACGAGGCAAGCCCGGAGCAGCAAGTTGCTCATCCGGACTGAGCGAGAGTGCCTGGTCGAGGAGTTCCGGATCTGCAACGGCAAGCGGGTGATACGGAAAGTCGGCGGCCCGTTCCCGGATATGCCGGCCATTGTGACCGTGAGTGAGACGGCGTTGAAGGGTGAGGCAGCACTTGAGTGTATCCTGCGCGGACTCAGCCAAGAGTTCAAGATGGAGCTCATTGATTCCTCCGTGATCAAGCCACACCACCCGTATTCGGAACCGCTCATCGACTACCACGAGTCTACCGTCTTTGCCGACATCGACTCTGAGTACGAAACGACCTGGTATGAGTGGGTCATACCGAAGCGCTTCGGCGAAGATACGATGACTATCAAGGACTACACGGATGAGAATCATCTTCGGTGGATACCCTTCTAACCGCGGCAGACCTGAAAAGGCCTGCCGTTTTTTCTATCTGGTACAATCGAACGATGACATCGCATCTCGAACTTGCTAAGGCACTCGCTCTTGAAGCAGGTGCCATCATGCTCGAGAACTTCGGCCCCAGCACCGAGCATCGTCTCAAAGATGATCGGTCCCCCGTCTCGGAAGCGGACATGCGCATTAACGCCCACGTGATCGAACGCATCTCACGAGCCTTCCCTGAGCATAGTCTCCTTGGAGAGGAGGGTGAGGTCCTGAGCGACAGCTCTCATGTTTGGGTGTTCGATCCTATCGACGGCACGATACCGTATGTCCGAGGCATCCCGACGAATGTCTTCTCCCTTGCGCTCGTTATCGACGGCGTGCCTACGCTCGGTGTTGTCTACGATCCACACCTAAAGCGTCTCTATCATGCAATCAAGGGCGAGGGCGCCTTCCTGAACGACACTCGCATCAGCACTATGCAGGACGCGAACCTCGACCACGGATTCATCGAAGTCTCGGGCAAGAGCCGTATAACGAAAAGCACCCTCTACGACGAGCTTCGGAATGCTGGCGTACACCTCCTTTCTTTCTATTCAACTATTTATGCACAAATGCTCGTTGCCTGCGGACAGATCGAGGGCGCTCTGTATCTGAGTTCAAAGCCCTGGGACTGTGCAGCCGCCAAAGTTATCGTCGAGGAAGCTGGCGGCATAACGAGCGACCTTGCTGGCAACGATCAGCGTTATGATGGCCCACTCTCGGGCTTTGTGTCGGGCGCCAATGCTCAAGTACACGAGAGACTCCTTGCAATCGCGAGCGTTTCATTCGATACGTCCCGCCCCTCCTAGTCGGGCAATTTTTTCCATTACGTAGTATGGTGTACAAACACACTACGTAACGGAACCTTATATGGCATCAAATAGTCACGGCGTAAGCCCAAAGAAACCGCGAAAGCACCCACCAAAGACCGCGAAGCGTCTCGCGATCAAGATGGAGCGGAAGCTCGCTGGACAGAAGACGAGATAAGAAAAAGGGACCCTTCCGGGCCCTTTTTTCTTATCTCTGTGCCACATTGATTTATCATCCTATTCATTGTATTATAAGACCAATGCGTCCTCCTGACCTAGACCGTGCCCGCAGCGAGAAACATCTTGCTGTCGGAGAGTTCCTCAAGATCTACAACGACGAGATTCCGGCCTCTTTCCCGAAGGCCACCCTCCCGCTCCTTCAGGAGTTCAGGAAGAATAACGAAGCGCTCTTCAAGCGCGACAGCGCGTGGTCTCTCGATCTCCACCGGAAGAAAGTGATGGACTGGCTTCCCTCTCGCCTTCGGATAATCTCCTAACGCGTTTCCGTCTCAACCGAAAGCAGCTTTGACGGGCTGTGGTGCCCATTCACAATGCGCACCTTCCCTTGTGCTACGCCGAAGTGCGCAGCCACGAGTGCGATGACGCGCGCATTCGCACGATTTTGCTCTGCTTTCTCCCGGACCGTGACATCAAAGTGTGTATCGGAGACTTGTTTGAATGATTCAGCCTTCATTCCTGCCTTCACGCGCGTCTTTACGTACATAGAGCCCTCAGTATAAAGGAAGATGCCCGTCCTCAGAAAGGCGGGCATTATGTCTGATTGAGATCAGGATAGTGGCTGGGTCGCGGACGACCGAGCCTCTGATACAGGAGCTCGCCACGGCTGTGGTGCCAGCGATAGAGTTCAAGATCGACGACATCAGCAACGAAGCGGAATACACCGAAATCGTAGCGCTCAACCGTCCACTCTGTTTGCACGATCTCCATCGAAGATACGGGAACGGGCAAGCGACGCTGGCTGTATCCCGTTTGGTTTACGTACGACATCACACCTTCGTACCTCGCCAATCGTCGCGCACGAACCTGAGCAGGTTCTTGTAGTGTCACTTGGATACTCCGAAACTATTAAGATCAAGTCGCACAAACTCTAGCACTCTACCTGCAAGCGTCAACGCTACTCTTTTGCCTCAAGCTTAGCCGCTGCCTCAGGCGTCGTTACGGCCTTGCTCATGACAAGCACCTTCGAGAGCGCAAGCGCTACCAGCCAGTACACCACCATAGCGAGAAGCGTCGTCCATTCGAAGATGCTGCCTGCAACCTGGGAGGTGCCGAACACAGTCGAGAACGGCAGCGTGAAGGGATACGTGAGGGTATAGATAAGATCGGTGAATCCGGCACCCGGATTGGCGCCGAGAAGCTTCAGTACGAATCGGAATGCGAGCAATGCTTCGAGGAGACCGAGGATGTACCAGATGATCTGTGTACCGCGATACAACGGCTTGGTGCTTGGTGCTACGTAAGGGTCCATATGACGGCTAGGTTAGGGGTTATGCAACGACTATCGCAGAACAGGCGTGAAGCGTTCATGAACATTTGCTAGGATAGGGGCATGGCTGCCCTCTCCCTCTCATACCCCGTGGTGCCACATGTCGTGAACCTGCCGTGGGGCGTAACCGATGCACAGTACGAGCGGTTCGGCTTCACACGACACAACGGCATCGACCTCGCGCTTGCCGAGGATCAGGAGATCTATGCGCCCTTCCCATGCACAGTAGCGCTCGTGGGAGTGCAGCGTGGCGGGTCCGGGCTCTTCGTCTGCCTCGTATCGAGGCGCACCTACGAGTTTCCTGACGGGAAGTATGCGCGTGTCGAGCTCACGTTCATGCACCTCAAAGAAGCTCTGGTTACCAAGGGCACTATCCTCGAAGAAGGAGCACTCATAGCCCGTGGAGGACGCACTGGGTTTACCACTGGCTTTCATACCCATATGGCTCCCAAACGCGTGAAGCGCGGCCTTGTTGGCTACCGGGACCTCGATCGCAACGATGCGAACAATACCTTCGATCCTGAACCGTACTGGTCAGGACGCTACGCAAAGGACGCGCCCGCCGAGACCGACACACCAACCTAAGACACTATTTGTTGCGAGTGCACTTCGGACACTTGCACCCGTACGGCTTGATGAACTCGTCTACGTATTCCTCGCCGTAGTCGTAGGTAAGCTCTTCCCCTTCTTGTATCGACTTGATTGAGCGTATGTAGACACGTCCGCTGCGTATCTCAGTCTCACAGTTAGGAGCGCAGGAATGATTTATATATCCCGCCTTATTAATCTTCGGTTTCCCGTCGATGGTTTTCTTTTTAGTTATCTCAAATAGGTACCGGCTCTTGCTCGTCTCTGCCTCCTCTATAGACAGGAGACGGCCGACATATTCGATAACGTCTACACCCTTCGGGATATTCTCTCCCGCGAACAGACCGAGGCCGGCGCTCGAGCGCTTCACGACGAGCTTCCAGGGTGTTGGTTCGGACATCGTGCGCTTCGGTTTCATTGGTACTGCGTATGGTACTGCATAGATGCGGTCTCGTACAAACGGACGGCGTTCATGAGGATTTCATGGGATATACGTAGGCTAGTAGTGTTGACCCCCATCTGTGCTCCATGGCACGCTCAGCCAAAGCGTATTTATATCTGTTACTATCTTCTCGTATGCATGACACTCCAAAAGCGGGCAACGCCGCCATACTGCCGCTGCGTATGCTCGTTATAGACGACAACCAGTCGGCTGCAGATGCGCTCGCGAAGCTCCTCACGATACGGGGCCATATCGTGGATACTGCGTATAGTGGTACAGAGGCTATTGCAGCGGCCCCGGTATTCGCTCCTGAGGTTGTTTTGCTTGATATAGGCCTTCCTGACATGGAGGGCTACGAGGTAGCGAAAGCACTGCGTGCCGACCCAGAAACGTCGTCTGCTGTGATTATCGCACTCACGGGATACGGACAGGACTCAGACATTAAGAAAGCAGAGCGAGCAGGCTTCAATCATCACCTCACGAAGCCCGCTGGCCTGGCTGAAATCGAGGCAATTCTTGGCGCTATCGCCTGATTCCCTTCCTCGTGACACAATGCCGGGACCATGAACAGGACCGGCATCATCACTCTGGCAGCAGGCATCCTCGTTCTCGCGGGTGTCATCTTTGGCGGGTACCAGTACAGCGTGCTCTCCACAGAGCTTTCTGAAACCAGACTCAAACTC
>CAZNDC010000032.1:0-7481 GCA_964571755.1 uncultured Candidatus Saccharibacteria bacterium | reverse complement strand
AGCGCGGACGCGGTTGGGCGCTATACTCTCTCTATGGAAGTAATCCTCATGATTGGGCTTGCGGGGCTCGGAGCAATACTCGCGAGCTTCATCGGCGTGCTTGCAGAGCGCGTGAATACAGGAGCATCGTTCGTTACTGGACGCTCTCACTGCAACTCGTGCAATCGGCAACTCTCTGCTCTCGATCTTGTGCCGGTGTTTTCTTGGACAGTATCAGGAGGGCGTTGCCGTACCTGCAAGGCACGCATCCCGTACCTCTACACGGTCTCTGAGGCGACGCTCGCGCTCTTGTTCGTGCTGGCCTATATGAAGTTCGGCTTGTCACCTCTGCTCGCGCTCTTCCTCGCAGCTGTTCTCGTACTGGCATTCATCGTGTTCTACGATCTGCGGCATACGATTGTGCCGCCGCTCGCGTCCGGTCTTCTCTCAGTTATCGCCGTTGCGTTTGCGCTTGTTGCATACGGGGAAGGGCAGCTGCTCGGTGCGGTATTCCTTTCGGCCGGCATCATTGCGTCCGGATTCCTGCTCCTCTTCTTGCTCTCCCGTGGGCGCGCTATGGGGCTCGGGGACAGTCCGGTGGCGCTCTCGCTTTCCCTTATAGCAGGGCCAGCGGCGTTCGCGGGTCTTTTGTTCTCGTTCTGGATTGGTGCAATCATCGGCATCTGCATATTGGTATCACGTCCGAAAGGTCATAGAATGGGTATTGAAGTACCGTTCGTACCGTTTCTGGCCGTTGGCTATCTGCTCGCATTCTTTACACAATGGAACCCTCTCACACTCGGCTTCTAGTACCGCCCTCCCGCGGGTTCACGCTTGTGGAAATGCTCGTAGTGCTCGCGATTATCGTTGTTGTGACGCTTATCGCAATTACGGGGCAAGGAAACTTCAATCGGTCCATCATACTTACCGATACGGCGTATACGCTCGCGTTCTCCATTCGCGAGGCGCAGTCGCTCGGACTCTCGAGCCGTCTCTTCAGCGGCGTACAGAATGCTGGCTACGGTATACATCTTACAAATGCAGTGCCAACAACCTACTCGCTCTTTGCGGATACGTTGCCGGCGGCTCCGGGCTCGTCGCAGAGCGGCGTGTGTCCGGGACACTCAATCTCGTCGGGACCTGACGCCAAGCCAGGCAACTGTACTTATGACTCTGCGTCCGAGCAGGTACGCGCATACAGTCTCAATCGCGGATTCCGGATCAGTAGGTTCTGCGGCAAAGACCTGGCGGGCGTCGAGCGATGTTCGGGAGGCTATCTCGATGCGCTCGATATTACGTACTTGCGGCCTAACACGCAGTCCGTGATAACAGGCGTGCGCGGCGGGTCGGTAATTGCGCTCACGAATGCAGTTATCTATGTTGCAGCGCCTGACGGAAGTGCTGAGCGTTGCGTCAGCGTATCGAAGGTCGGCCAAGTGGCTGTCGGAACCTGTCTATGATGAATACGCCACGTCAACGCGGATACACCCTCCTTGAGATGATCGTATCTCTGGGTATTTTTAGTCTTGTCATGGTAGTCGTGACGGGCGCCTACCTCACACTCATCAGTCTCGACCGGCAGTCACGCGCGCAGAACCAGCTCGTTGCAACCCTCTCGTTTGCCGTAGAGAGCATGGCACGCTCCATGCGTACCGGAACTGAATACAAGTGCGATACGAGCTCGGCAGTACCTAATTGCCCGGGAGGCGACGGAGGCACAAGCATCTCGTTCAAGAACAGCGAGGGAGAGATCATCATCTATCGCAAGAAGACCGATGGCACAATTGGCCAGTGTACTGGATCCTGCACCGATGCGACCGCCATAGCCCTCACCGACCCGCGCATCAGTATCGACACGCTCAAGTTCTATGTGCGCGGCGTTGGGGTCGGCGACGGGGTCCAGCCGCAGGTGACCATGATCATAACGGGCTCGATGGAGACCGATGAGGGGACCTCGACCAATTTCACCATTCAGACCGGTGCGACCCAGCGCTTCATAGACCTATGATGACTACATCTTCAACACAGCGAGGCTTTACGCTCGTCGAGACCCTCGTTGCGATCACGATCATCGCGACGGCGCTCGTAGGCCCATTCTACGCAGTTCAGCAGGCGCTGAACGCGTCACGCAACGCCCGTGACCAGCTCATCGCCACCTCGCTTGCGCAGGAAGGCATCGAATATGTCCGCAGTATCCGCGACAGCAATTATCTTTATAATATCGCAAACGTTACACCGCGTTCGTGGCTCTACCGACTTGATGGGACTGGCGGGAGTGACTGCCTCGACGCGCCTGCGGTATGCGTTGTTGATCCGGTCGAGGATACGGTGAGCACGAACATAACCTCGCTCTATCTGAATACGGACGACGTCTACACGCAGCAGTCAGAGGGAACGCTAACCGTATTCAGGCGCACGGTGCAGCTCACGACCGTATCCGCGACTGAAGTGCAGGTCTCTGTAACGGTCACCTGGACCACGAAGGGACAGGCACGCAGCTCGACGGTCTCGGAGAGTTTGAATAACTGGCTATGATGACTAACCCACAACGAGGCTTCACGCTCCTCATCGCCGTTATCCTCACGTCGGTGCTGCTCTCGGTAGGGCTAGCGCTTCTCGATGTTGCGTATAAGCAGGTTACGCTCTCCTCGACTGCGCGTCAGTCGCAGACGGCGTTCTACGCAGCAGATTCCGCGCTCGAGTGCGCTCTTTATTGGGATCAGCAGCACAACGCGTTTAGCTATACGGCCCCAGCTGCAACCATTACGTGCGGCAATAGAACCATAACGCCATCCTCGAGCGTCTCGGGCGGGATTCGCACCACTACATTTGACATGGCCTGTCCGTCGGGTGGGACCTCGGCCCAGGTCACAATTCGCAAAGGTAACGTTGGCGTCTTCTGTAACACGCTGGGCAACTCGAACTGCCTTTACGCCAACGGCTATAACAGCTGTAACGTGAGTGACGAGAGGCGTATCGAACGCGGTCTCAAGGTAGTGTATTAAGAGCCTCTACTCGGGTAGAGTATAGGTATGGCCGTATCCAAGGATATACGCACTCGCGTGGAGAAGCTCCGTGCTGCAATTGGCGGCTATCGCATCGAATATCACGAGCGCGACGAGTCCTCAATCTCCCCTGAGGCACTCGATTCTCTGAAGCACGAGCTTTCGGAGCTTGAAGCGAGATACCCTGAACTGAAGACTCCTGACTCCCCAACACAGAAGGTGGCGGGGAAGGCATTGCCAGGCCTCAAGAAGGTGGCGCACCAGGTTCCACAATGGTCGCTTGATGACGCGTTTACTGAGGACGAGGCGAGAGCGTTTGACGAGCGCGTCAGGCGGGCACTTATGCGTGATGGGCATGCACAGGCGTCTCCTACCTACAGCACCGAGCTCAAGATAGACGGGCTCCATATCGTACTTACGTACGAGAAGGGCCAGCTCGTTACTGCGGCAACGCGCGGGGACGGGGTTATTGGAGAAGACGTAACCCATAACGTCCGTACGATTGCATCGGTGCCGCAGACGCTCACGCGTCCCGTTGACCTTGTCGTCGAGGGCGAGATCTATATGACGCGATCCGGACTCATTGCGCTCAACAAGGCGCAGGAGAAAGCCGGCAAGCCCATCTTCGCGAATCCGCGCAATGCGGCTGCCGGCTCGGTCCGACAGATAGATTCTGCTATCGCGGCGAAGCGCCCGCTCGCTGTTTTCCTCTATGATATCGATCTGCTGAGCGAGACGATGCCGAAATCACAGGCAGCGGGGCTCGCATACCTGAAAGCGCTCGGGCTGCCCGTTAATCCCCACAGCATCCACGCCAAGACGTTTGAGGAGGCGCTCGCGTACTGGAAGACGTGGCAGGGTGCTAGGCGCGACAAACAGGACTATCAGATCGACGGTGTTGTGCTCAAAGTTGACGAGCTCCTGTATCGAGAAGCGCTCGGGTATACCGGCAAGGGTCCCCGCTTCTCTATCGCGCTCAAGTTCCCCGCAGAGCAGGTGACCACCGTCGTGACAGAGATAAGCCTCCAGGTGGGGCGTACTGGCGTACTTACACCGATTGCACACTTTGTTCCAGTTCCGGTTGCAGGAACCATCGTCGCTCGTGCAACGCTTCATAACGAGGATTTCATACGAGACAAGGACATACGCGTTGGCGACACGGTTATTCTTCAGAAAGCCGGGGATATCATTCCGGAGATTATCCAGGTGCTTCCCGAATTTCGGACAGGGAAGGAGCAGAAATGGATATTCCCGAAGCGATCGATGCTGTGTGGTGGGGATGGAGACATCGAGCGCGTGCCGGGAACGGCTGCGCGTCGGTGTCGGGTGCCCGGGTCATTTGGACAGCAACACCGGAAGCTCACCCATTTTGCCGGGAAGAGCGCTCTTGATATCAAGGGGCTCGGAGGGAAGACCGTGAAGCTCCTTATGGAGTACGAGCTTGTCGCTGATTACGATGACTTCTTTGAGCTTACGTATGATGAAGTGCTCGCGCTCCCAGGATTCAAAGAGACGTCAGCACGCAATCTGATCGATGCGCTCGAAGAGAAGAGGCGGATTCCATTCGACCGTTTGCTTGCCGGTCTCTCGATACCGCACGTTGGGGAAGAGACAGCCTATTTGCTCGCGGTGCATTTCGAGACGCTACCGGCACTTAAAGGAGCCTCACGGGAGGACTTCGTATCTCTTAAGGGTGTTGGGAACGTTGTGGCTGATGCAGTTCATGCGTGGATAGCTGATTCTGAGAACCAGGAGTTGCTTGAGCGACTCGCAAGGCACCTCTCCGTTGCGCGGGTATCGAAAGCAGCAGGTACGGGGGCACTTTCCGGCGTTACAGTTGTTATAACCGGTTCGTTCGAAGGGTTCTCTCGCGAGGAAGCCGCAGGACTCGTGAAGCGTGCCGGGGGAAGCGTCTCTGGGTCGGTCTCTCGAAAGACGGGATTCGTGCTTGCCGGAGAGAAGCCTGGATCGAAGTTGAAGGCTGCAAATGAGCTTGGAATTCCGGTCATCGACGAGGCCGAATTCCGTCGCAGGCTCAAAGCGTGATAGATTCTCCTATATGAGCGATACCCGAGCTACCCCTGAGGATGTGAAGCGTCTCGCGAGCCTGGCTCGTATTGAGGTGCCTGAGGACGATCTCGTTCGTTTCGCGTCCGAGTTCGACAGCATTCTCGCGTATGTCGGGAAGCTCGACGAGCTAACGCTTCCTGAAAGCGGGAAGCGCGTCCCAGCGCTTCGCAACGTGTTTCGCGAAGACGGCGAGCCGAACGTACCGGGCACCTGGACCAAGAAGCTCGCCGATCAGTTTCCGGAGCGCGATGGCGACTCCTTGTCCGTAAAGCAGATCATCTCCCATGACTAAGCCTTTGAACGAGCTTTCTATAACTGAGGCGGCGAAAGGACTTCGTGCCAGCGAGTTTTCCGTGCGCGAGCTCTGGGACGCATGTACGTCGGCTGCGCGCTCACGCAACGAGGAATTGAACGCCTATCTCGAGCTGTTCGATGCGGACGACTCGGCCATCGATTCTGCTCAGAAGCGCATCGATACTGAGGGAGATGCCGCTCCGCTCCTGTGCGGCATACCGCTCGCGATGAAGGACAATATTCTCATAGAAGGGAAGATAGCGAGCGCAGCATCGAAAATGCTCATGAATCATGTGGCCGTTTACGACGCGACCATAACAAAGAAGCTCAGGGAGGCGGGAGCACTCTTTGTTGGACGCACGAATATGGATGAATTTGCTATGGGATCGTCAACTGAGAATTCTGCATTTGGTGCTGCTAAAAACCCGCTCGATACGACCCGAACAGCGGGAGGATCCTCAGGCGGATCAGCCGCAGCTGTCGCTGCGCATATCGCCTTGGCTGGAGTTGGGACCGATACCGGAGGCTCCATTCGGCAGCCAGCTGCCCATACCGGCTTAGTGGGTATGAAGCCGACGTACGGTGCAATCTCACGAAATGGTCTTATCGCACTCGGCTCTTCGCTGGATCAGGCAGGCCCGCTCACGAAGACTGTCACAGACGCAAAGATACTCTTCCATGCCTTAACAGGTCCTGATCCGCTCGATTCGACGACGCTTCCTGCGGA
Source organism: uncultured Candidatus Saccharibacteria bacterium (assembly GCA_964571755.1). Taxonomy (GTDB): domain Bacteria; phylum Patescibacteriota; class Minisyncoccia; order Phycocordibacterales; family Phycocordibacteraceae; genus C7867-001. Next base: position 1,406 of record CAZNDC010000032.1, on the reverse strand, counting down.
TATGCGCGATGCCCGCGACGAACCAGGTACATTTCGTATAGGTGTGCCCAGACAATTGCTTGTGGAAGGACTCAACGAGGATGTGCGTGTACATTTCGACGAGACGCTTACGAAGCTTGAAGGATTAGGGCACACGCTCGTAGACGTTTCGCTGCCTACGAGCGCATACGCACTCCCGGTCTATTACGTGATAATGCCCGCTGAGGCCTCTGCGAATCTTGCGCGCTATGACGGCATACGCTATGGGCTCGCTAAGCGGGGAGATTCGCTCCTGTCAGATTATGTCGAGAGCCGCACAGAAGGGTTCGGCCCCGAGACGATACGACGCATATTGCTCGGTACATTCGTGCTCTCATCAGGGTATATCGATGCGTACTATCGCAAGGCCGAGAAGGTACGCGATGTGCTGCGCGACGAATACAACGCTGCCTTCGAGAAGGTCGATGTCATCGCGTTTCCAACGACACCCTCCCCGGCATTCCGCTTCGGTGAGAAGTCTGACCCGGTATCCATGTATCTCGAGGATATCTTCACGGTTACTGCGAACCTGACCGGCATGCCTGCAATATCCGTACCCATGGGGAATGTTGAGCGCGACGGCGTTTCGCTTCCAGTCGGCATCCATTTCACTGCTCCCCATGGTGCTGACGATATCCTGTTCAAAATCGGTGCTGATGTCACCGGAGAAACGCTATAATCAGAGGAATGGGAACTACGACGGGGCAAGTACATTTTCTTAACGTTGAATACTTCTTCCGGCTCCTCTACGAGCTGGTGACTCGGCAGCGTGTCGGTTCGGTTGATTTTGATTTCTTGACGCTCGCGTCTCAGATCTGGCTTTTCGTCACCATCATCTCGATAGTCGTAACAATCGGCATTCTGTTCGTCTTTATCCAGTCCAGTCTGCGCTTCTATCGAGCTCTGAGTAAGGATGAGCACTTGTATACAACGATTGATCCCGTGCACGCAGAGGTCGAGCGCGATCACAGTCGTTGGGACCATGTACGACAGCTCATAGAGAGCCCGAACGAAAGCGACTGGCGACAGGCCATCATCGAGGCTGATATTATGCTGGACGATCTTTTGATACAGCTTGGGTATGTTGGACAGGGTGTTGGCGAAAAGCTCAAGGCAGTAGACCCGGCGCGCATGCGGACCCTGCAGGACGCATGGGAAGGGCACAAGGTCCGCAACGAGATCGCCCATCAAGGCTACGCCTACCAACTCACAGAGCATATGGCCCACAGAACCATCGCACACTTCGAAGCGGTTATGCGGGAGTTTGGGGAGATTTAGTTTGCGAATCCCAGGAAGTAGCGTATTATATGGATATAGCGGGGTAGAGGAGAGGTACCTCGGGAGGCTCATAACCTCCAGACGCCGGTTCGATTCCGGCCCCCGCAACA
>CAZNDC010000031.1:0-8042 GCA_964571755.1 uncultured Candidatus Saccharibacteria bacterium | reverse complement strand
TCCGCAACAACAACGAAACGGTCGGTCTTCTTCCCGAACGAATCGCAGGTTGCGAGCGTCAGCGTGCGGCCGGTCTTCGTAAGCGGGATAGCCGCAGACTCAGCGTCAGCCGACGCTACTTCCTTAACGACGTACACGTATGTCACGCCTTCCCCGTGAACGATGATGCGCTCGCCGTTCTTGAGATTCTGAATCTCGTTGAACGCCCTAAACGCCTTATTGTTCACAACCGGTAGATAGCTTGAGTGTCCGAAGAGGACAACGTTGCCGTCCTCTCCGAGCCTTGCTGACGTTGGATAGCGTACTGCACCTGTAAGGAGCGCTTCATCAAGCACAGCAACATCAGTCGACTCCGGGTTCTTAATAGTGACATCAAGCTTGAGTGCCGGGATCTCCACCCGTATAGGATTCTCAGGTGCTGCCAGAGCAACAGCGGCCGAGAGCGACGCTCCCGAAACCTTAGTCTCTTCCTTGGCTACCTCTGTAGGCGCCTCAGGGATGAGGTCAAACGTTGCGAGTGTCGCAAACGAAACGAAGAAGACAGCCAAAAAGATGGCTAGAAAGCTCCATTTCTTAGCGTATGCACGTCCGAAGGCGTGAATCAGCTGTACGGTATTGGTGACAAGTGCCATATGCTCCTAGACATATGTACACTATATCATCACCCTTGTCAAGGTGTCCTCCGGAATGCCGGCTTTCCTCCCCACTCTTCCTTCAGCATACCTACAGGTACCTGAACGTAGGCTGAAGGAGTGGGGCGAGGGGGTAGTTGACAAAGAATAATGCATGTGGTAAACACTTAGACATATGGAAACGACAACGATCAGGACCACGACTGGAGCGACTCGCCGCGCAGCGGTGAACGGCCTCGCTGTGGTGGGCTTTATAGTGCTTATTATCATCGGCATGGCGCTCGCAGTGTATGCGGCGACCTATGTACCGAGCGCTATCTCTCGCGTTGGTTCTGCTGCAGTCTTCTTCTCTTCGGTCTTCCAACCCGCTGAGGATACCGACCTCGTCGTCGTACCACCTACTGAGACCGTGCCGTTTGGCGAGGATGTCCCTGCGGCAACCTCAACCCCAACAACCACTCCTGTGGTACCCACGACTGGAGCGACTACCCCTATCCAAGGGACACCAGTAACAACCGTCATACAGGTTCCTGGAACACCCGCTCCCCTCTCGGGCCGTCCTGACCTCGTCATTGAGAACCTCATTAGCGGCTACCTTACGTCCTCGAATACAAACTCATTCGTGAAGTCTAACGACATTCCTGACGGAAAGCGCGGTGCAGTAAAGTTCTCAATCGTTAACCGCGGCACGAACGTCTCCGGACGCTTCCAGTTCGAAGCTGAGCTTCCGACGACCCGCGCCTTCACCTACCAGTCCGGAAACCAGGCCTCCCTCAATCCAGGCGAGCGTATCGACTACGTGCTCGGGTTTGATAAGACCAAGGAAGGTACCAACCGCACGATTACCGTCACCGTGGATCCTGACCGCGACGTAACGGAGTCGAACGAGGGCAACAACACCCGTTCGGTAACAGTCGACATCGAGAACTAATCTACAGTTCTCACAAAGAAAAGCCCCGGCACCTAGTGCCGGGGCTTTTCTTATATTAAACGTCGAGGTTCGCGAGCTTCGCGTTGCTCTGGATGAAGGACTTGCGGCTCGCCACGTCGGTTCCCATGAGGATGTCAAAGATGCGGTCCGCATCCTGCGCATCGTCTACGGTGACACGCTTCAATACGCGCCTTCCCGGGTCCATGGTTGTCTCCCAGAGCTCGGACGCGTTCATCTCTCCGAGACCCTTGTACCGCTGTATGGAAACCTTCGGGGCTCCTTTCTTCGCTAGCGTCTCCTGCTCGCTGCCCTCCTCTTCTTCGGATGCCTCTTCCTCGTCGGCAGCCTCGTTCAGGAGCGCGGCGTCAGCGCCTAGGAGTGTGTTCTTCTCTTCTTCCGTGTACGCGTACATGATCGTCTTGCCCTTCTTTATTTTGTAGAGGGGTGGCTGAGCGATATAGATGAATCCGCCGTCGATAACCGGGCGGAAGTGGCGATAGAAGAGGGTGAGGAGAAGCGTGCGGATGTGAGCACCGTCCACATCAGCGTCGGTCGCGATGATAACCTTGTGGTAGCGAAGCTTGCTAAGATCGAAGATGTCGCCGATGGCGGTGCCGAGCGCTACGACCAGGTTCTTGATCTGCTCGCTCGCGAGCATCTTATCGAGGCGCGCGCGCTCGATGTTGAGAATCTTTCCACGTAGCGGAAGGATCGCCTGCGTACGCCTATCGCGGCCGGTCTTGGCGGTACCCCCCGCCGAATCTCCCTCCACGATGAAGAGCTCGGATTCCTCAGCACTCTTCGATTGGCAGTCTGCGAGCTTGCCTGGGAGGGTCATGCCCTCGAGCGCACCCTTGCGAAGCACCGAGTCCTTTGCAGCCTTCGCCGCTTTGCGGGCCTTGAGTGCGAGCAGCACCTTGTTGATGATCGCCTTCGCGTCGTCCGGGTTCTCTTCGAGGAAGGTCGAGAACGCACTGCCGAAGATGGTCGCGGTCGCGCCCTGGGCCTCGACCGAACCGAGCTTGCCCTTCGTCTGGCCCTCGAACTGGATCTCCGGCATCTTCACCGATACCACGGCCGTGATGCCCTCGAGCGCATCGTCTCCCGTAAAGTTCTCCTCGTTCTCCTTAAGGATGCCTGCTGCGCGTCCGTAGGTGTTGAGGGTGCGGGTGAGTGCGGTCTTGAAGCCCGTGATATGTGTTCCCTGCTCCGGATTATAGATATTGTTCGCGAATGCAAGCAGGCGCGGCGAAAGGTCGTCCACATACTGGAGCGCAATCTCAACTGCTACGTCCCCTTCGCTCGCATCCACATAGAAGATGTTCTTGTGCACTGCGCCCTGATGCTTGTTATAGAAACCGATGAGCGAGCGAAGACCTCCCTCAAAGTAGAAGGACATGCTCGGGCAATCGAGGCCGGCCGTTCTAAGATAAAACGCGCCTTCGCTGTCGGCGGTCGTCTCCTCGCGCGCGTCGATAATCGTGATGCGAGTGCCCTTCACGAGATACGCCTGCTGCCTCAGATGGCTTACGATCTTCTCCCAGTTCCAGTTAATGCCGTCCTTGAAGATCGTCACATCAGGCTTGAAAATCACGATGGTGCCGTTCTTATCAGTCTTCCCAATCTGCTTCACCTTCGCAAGAGACTTTCCGATCTTGTACTCCTGCATGTGGAGTGCGCCGTCTTTGTGCACAAGTACTTTCGTGTGCTCCGAGAGCGCGTTCACCACGGACGCACCCACACCATGGAGCCCACCCGACACCTTGTAGCCTGAATCCTCGCCACCAAACTTTCCTCCGGCATGGAGAGTGGTCATGATGGTCTCGAGCGCCGAGACTTTTGTCTTTGGGTGTATACCTACCGGGATACCGCGACCGTTATCAACGACGCGTACGTACCCGCCCGGCAGGAGCGCCACCTCGATATCATCCGCGAACCCGCCCATCGCCTCGTCGCGTGAGTTGTCGAAAATCTCCCAGATGAGGTGATGCAGGCCGTCCGGACCGGTTGTACCGATGTACATTCCCGGGCGCTTGCGGACCGGGTCGAGTCCCTCGAGGACCGTAATCGAGGATGCATCGTACGCGCCGCTTTTAGCGGCGTTTTTCTTAGCTTTTTCCTCTCCTGCCTTGGCCATATCGTTACGTCTAGTATAGCACGATTCGGCTCCTAATTCATGAGTATTTCAGGCAGTGGGAGCACTTCTATCCCCCGGATAAGCTCAATGGGGACCGTAGCGATGAATCCCGTAACGGGCCCGTTTGAGCGCTCGATACAGACCGCTTCTCGCACCTCTCGAACAGGCATGCCGTCCTCGCCGTTTCTCCTTGGCCGTACTTGGAATTCCTTCGTGACAAGCGAAAACTGATCACCAGTAACGGTGATGCGCGTCACCTTATCGGCGCCAACACTGACCTTATACGCACGCTGCGTACGTTCCTCGCCCGCAAGAGCGGCAAGCACGTCTTCCTCTTTCTTGAACGCAATGCGCGCCCGTGCATACGGTAGCGGGGATTCGTCCGTTACCTGCTCTAGTGCGTGGATAAACTCCCCCTTAGGAATTGCGGACCATGTCTGCTCGAGTGCCTCTGAAACAGAAACCTTCTCTAGGCGATGTGCTGGCCACTGCCCCATACACTATCTAACGTTCCAACCCTCATGCGCATTAAGCGCATCCGTAACGCGCGCCATCGCAGGGTCGAGATCGCTATCAGCGAGTGTGCGCTCCGTAGATTCAAAGACGAGTCGGAACGCGTAGGAAACCTTCCCGTCCTTCTCAAACCGGTCGAAGAGATCGATGCGCACAAGAAACTCTCCTGCTTCCTTCATGATGCTATTCGTTACCTCGCTCTCCATGGTGCCTTCCGGCGTCCAGACAGCAATGTCACGGAGCGCGAACGGGTATACCGAATACGAACGATAGCTCCCAAGCCGCACGGATACGGGCGCATACTCCTCTCCGAGCTTCTCAAGATTCAACTTGTCGAGATTCAGTTCCATCATGGTGCCGTCAAGGCTATACCGAGCCGAGGCAGGAATGCGCAGAAGCTCCTGTTCAAGCGTCGCTACATTCTCTTTAAGCGCGTCCGCAGCAGCTGTGCCTGAAAGGTCGCTAATACCCATCGACAGCAGGAGCGTCTCCCCTCCCTTGAGGAACACCGTCCCGACCTCGAAGACCTTCACGAAGCGCGTCGGCCCGAGTACGCGAGGAGCTACGAGAACGGCACGCGAGAGCGCATCATGGAGTTGCGGCAACAGGCTCGCCCGCAGGAACGGACGGTCTTCCTGAAGCGGATTCGCAAGCTCAATCTCTCCTTCGGACGCGAACGAAGGCGTGGATATCTCGGTGAATCCTCGATCGACGAGGAAGTCCTTAACTGCCTCGATACCACGGAAGCGGGACTGTTCTGGGGCGAGTGCCTGAGTTGGAAGCGGTACCGGCTCAATGCGGTCATAGCCGAGCGTCCTGCCTACCTCTTCAACAAGATCTTCGGGAATTACGAGATCTCTGCGCTCGAAGGGTGGCAGGATCGTGAAGGTATCTTCAACCTGCGTGTATGAAAAGCCCAGACGATCAAACGCACTTTGCACGTCGTCGCGCGAGAACTCGGAGCCAAGGAGCGCGTTCACGCGGGTAAGCGAAACCGACACCGGAATAATCTCAGGGAGCTCTGGATACACGTCGGTTACGCCCACGAGCGTACCGCCTGCAACCTTCTCAATAAGCGCAAGGACATCGCGCATGCCGTAGGCGGCGAGTGCCTCGGACGGCTTGTTCTGGAAACGGCTCGAGGCGTCCGTAAAAAGCTTCAGAGCCTGCGCGGTCTTCCTGACACTCGTGCCATCGAAGTTCGCTGACTCAATGATGATATCCACGGTCGCATCCGTTATCTCTGCCGCCTTCCCTCCCTTCACGCCCGCAATCCCTATCGGCATGCCATCCGCGTGCGCGTCCGTAATGAGAAGGACATCGGGAGGAAGGTCGTAGCTCTCTCCGGTAAGCGTCGTCACGTGCTCGCCTTCTTTCGAAGCGCGTACAGTAATCGCGTATCCGCTCTCACGCGCCGTAAGCGAATGTGCATCAAATGCGTGCAATGGTTGCCCGATGTCGAGCATGACGTAGTTGGTCGCGTCGACGACATTGTTGATTGAGCGCTGCCCTACCGACTCAAGCGCCTCCTTGAGCCAAGCCGGGGACGGACCAACAGCGACACCCGTGACGAGCGCTGCCATATAGCGAGCGCATTTCCCGTCAGCATCAACAGAGACTAAGAGGCGGTCAGTCGAAGGATAGCTTGGGAGCTCCTCACGGAGTGGATCATGATTCATCGGGCGCGAAAGGGCGGCGGAGAGCTCACTCGCAACACCCCGATGCGAGAGCATGTACGCAGCTCGATCCGGGAGCACATTCACATCAAGCAAATCCCCTTCCGCCTCCTCTATCTCGGCGGCGTGAAAGGTGAGGGCTTCAGCGAGCGCTGCAGCATCAGGCAACACCTCGTCAAAATATCCCTGGAGCCATGCGATGGAAGTCTTCATGGCTATGAGGTGATTGCATCGAATCCGTAGACGAAGCGTGTGTCGCCATTATGGAAAGCACGCACGTCTGGAATGCCGTACTTGATCATGAGAAGGCGCTCGATGCCGCCGCCGAACGCAAAGCCCCCGACAACCTCGGGATCAAGTCCAGCGTTTCGGATGACATCAGGATGAAGCATTCCTGCGCCCGCAACCTCGAGCCAGCGGCCTTCTTTCCCTTTTGTCTCGTACCAGACATCGATCTCGACACCCGGCTCGACGAACGGAAAGAAACTGGGACGAAAGCGCACCTGTGCATCCTTGCCGAGATACTCTCGATAGAACGTGTCGAATGTCCCTTTCAAGTTCGCGAGCGTAACAGAGCCAAGTGGCCCCACCGCAAACCCATCAAGCTGATAGAACTGCGCTTCATGCGTTGCGTCAGTCGCTTCGTTACGAAACACCTTGTTCGGAATAATCATCCGCCCTTCAACCTTTCCCTCTGCGGCCATCGCTTCAAGACAGCGCACTGAGACTGACGTCGTGTGGGTGCGTGGAGCGCGCATCGGCTCTTCCTTCGTCCAGAAGGTGTCCTGCATGTCGCGCGCAGGATGGTCCGCTGGCACACGGAGCGCGTCGAAGTTATGCCACTCGTCCTCGAGCTCTGGACCATAGGCGATACCAAAGCCCATCCGGGCGAATATGGTCGCAATCTCGCGTATATCGACACTCAGAGGGTGCAGGCGGCCTGGAGGCATGATGCCCTCAGTATACAGGGCTCTTCCTGGAAAAAACAGGCGTATTTGCTATACTTGATGGAACTTCGGCTATATATGTCACTTGAGGTACTCGCGTATCCGTTCATCTTCCTTGGTCTCTATTTCGAGGTGTTCATGCTCTTGACCTTCCTCTCGGCTCCGGCCCGAGAACGACGGGAACGAAAGGCTACAGAACTCGCCCCATCGGTTGCGATTATCGTTCCTTGCTGGAACGAGGAGAGCACCATTGGGGCGACGGTGAGCTCACTGCTCGCGCTTGATTACCCTGCCGACAAGTTGCGTATTGTCCTCGTAAACGACGGCTCGACGGATAACACGAAGGAGGTCATGGACTCGTACCTCACTAATCCGCAGATAACCGTCATTCACAAGAAGAACGAAGGCAAGCACAGTGCTATTAATGCTGGCATTGAGGCAACCGACAGTGAGTTCATCGGGTGCCTTGATGCAGACTCCTTCGTGGCGCCGAACGCGCTTCGCGAGATTATCCCGTGTTTCGACGACCCAAAGGTCGCAGCAGCTACCCCCGCCATGTCGGTGCATCAACCGAAGAATCTACTCGAGCAGATGCAGAATACCGAATACATTATCGGTATCGCGCTGCGGCATACCCTCTCTGCCGTAAACGGTATTTATGTAACCCCTGGTCCGTTCTCCTTCTACCGCCGCAGTGTGATTGAAGAGCTCGGCGGCTTCCGCCATGCGCATCAGGCTGAGGACATGGAGATGGCGCTTCGAATGCAGCGTGCGGGCTACGAGATTGAGAACGCGCCACGTGCACGCGTCTACACCCGCGTTCCGCACTCGGTCCCTAAGCTCATCAAGCAGCGCACGCGCTGGACGACCGGGTTCCTCCGCAATGTTATGAGTGACTACCGCGATCTCGTCGGGAACCCGCACTACGGCATCCTGGGGCTTCTGGTGCTGCCGCTCGGGTTCGTAGCAATCGTGGGCGGCGCATTCTTGTTCGTCGTCGCAATCGTGGCATTTGTCATGAGTCTCATAAACACCTTCATGCTCACGAGCGGCGTCCCGCTTTCCTATACGCTTATGCCGCGCTTCTCCATTGAGTGGCTCTACCTTCCTGCTACCTTCCTGCTCCTTTCGAGCCTCGTTGTTGCCGCGCTCTCGGTCTCGCTCGTGCTCATCGGCAGGCGTGTATCCAATACGCCCGCTAAAGTA
>CAZNDC010000030.1:0-8348 GCA_964571755.1 uncultured Candidatus Saccharibacteria bacterium | reverse complement strand
GAAGATAAAAGCGAAATCGCGCTAGCAATAGCGCGTTCGTCCCCGAAGGGATTCCCGGCCATTGGTCCGGCCGGGGCCGTACGTAGCAACTTGGGCACTATACAGGCGGCGGCTGGGAAATGCAAATGAAAAGTCCCCCGCCAGAAAGCGAGGGACCGAGGCAACCGAGATCTTCAGTCAACCAAGGAGGCGAGTTCCCGGTGGCCGATGGCGTTCACATACGGATTGTCTCCAAGCCGTTCTATGGCCTCACCGAAGCTGATGTCGCCAGTTGAGAGAACGAGCGCGGCCACGACCTCGTCGAGCCTTTCCGGGAACCCCGAGAACGAAGCGATGTAGTCCTCGCCCCTGACTGCGCCGCCGAATCGGTTTAGGTCCGGGTTGCGGCTCTCGAGACTGAGAACATCCCCAGGGTACTCGGCGAGGCGTCGCGCCTTTTCCTGACAGAATTCGATATAGCGTGGCAGCTTGTCGACGTGCGGTTCACCGATACTGACCACGAGAAGCGGAATTCCATCCTGCCGTGCGGTGCAGAGGTAGCCGCCAAGCCTGCCGGCGCAGACCAGCTCTTCACGCACCGACGAACGTGGGTGCAGAAGACCTGTAACGATTCGATCCGCGACATAAGCGAAACTAGCCAAAGTTGAAACGTGCATCCTTGAGCCCTCCTCGTGCTCTCGTAGCTTAATACCATAGAAAACAAAAAAGGAAAGCCTCCCTTACGAGAGGCTTTCCTTTTAGAAAAAACCGGACATCCTTGATGGGATATCCGGAACGGTGCTCAGCGAGCTGCAAGCGAGATTGCTCCCGCGGAGCCGACCATCACGAGTTGGGGCGGCAGCGTCGACAGCTGACCCAGGATCTGATCCCTGACCTCGCCCGATATGGCGTGCGTACGCGTCGCGACAAGCAGGGCGAACAGGTCATTTATGTCGCCCGGCAGACCCACGGCGCCGAAGAGCCGACTCGTGCCGCGGATGGTACCGCCTAGTTCGTTGCGGCCCGGACGTGCGGTCTGACTGCTCCGCAGGTGTTCGGGATTCTGTGCGAGACGGGCCGATTGCTCACGCACCGAATCGAACAAGCAGCCGCGACTGCCCCACCCGCTCTTGAGCTCGCCGAAGCGAAGAATGAGCTCGACCTCGCCCGCGAGCGTGGCAGTGAAGAACAGGAATCCCGTGTAGCCCTCGTGAGCGGCGAGCAGGTCCTGAATCAGCGGGTTCGGTTGAAACGCGTACTCGTAGGCGTCTCCGGCAATGGAGGCAATACGAGCCGGTAATACCGTTGAACTGTGTTGCATGTGTGGAGCCCTCCTTATATTGCTCCTCGCAGACATTCCCACATTGCATACATAAACGCAAAGCCGCTCCTTTCAGAGCGGCTTTTGTTGTCAGTTCCTGTGCAGGCTAGACCATCTTCACATCAATCGTCACGCCGGACGGAAGGGTGAGGTTCGTGAGAGCCTCGATAACCTTCGGGTTCGGAGAGAGGATGTCGATCAAACGCTTGTGGATGCGCATCTCGAACTGCTCGCGTGCGTCCTTATGAACGAACGTGGAGCGGTTCACGGTCCAACGCTTGATCTCCGTGGGAAGCGGTACCGGGCCCACGATCTTCGCCTCAAAACGGTTCGCAGTATCCATGATCTGCTTCACCGAGAGGTCGAGGATCTTGTGCTCGTAGGCGCGCACGCGGATGCGGAGCTTCGGCTCGGCTGGAGCCTCAGCGGCTGCTGCCTTCTTGACGGTCTTTTTCGCGGTGGTTGCCATACGAGTAAGAAGTTATCAGGGGTTACGCGACGATCTTCGTCACGACGCCGGCACCAACCGTCTTGCCACCCTCGCGAACCGAGAAGCGGAAGTTCTCCTCAAGCGCGATAGGCGCTGTGAGCTTTACCTTGAAGGTAACGGTGTCGCCTGGCATAACCATCTCCTTTCCTTCAGGAAGGGTTACCTCACCTGTTACGTCCGTTGTACGGATGTAGAACTGAGGCTTGTATCCTGTGAAGAATGGCGTGTGACGTCCACCCTCGTCCTTGGAGAGGATGTACACCTCTGCCTCGAAGTCAGTGTGCGGGGTTACGGAGCCGCTCTTGGCGAGCACCTGGCCGCGGTGCACGTCCTCCTTCTTCGTTCCGCGAAGAAGGATACCTGCGTTGTCGCCTGCCTGGCCCTCCTGGAGCTGCTTGTTGAACATCTCGATACCGGTGACGGTTGTCTTCGCGGTTGGGTGAAGGCCGACGATCTCGACTTCCTCTCCAACCTTGATAACACCGCGCTCGATGCGGCCCGTGATAACGGTTCCGCGTCCTTCGATCGAGAAGATATCCTCGATAGGCATGAGGAACGGCTTGTCGAGCTCGCGCTCTGGCTGCGGGAAGTACGTGTCCATCGTGTCCACGAGCTCCTTAACCTTGAGTGCCCACTCGTCGTCAGCGGCAGTTGCCTGAAGAGCCTTCAAGCCTGAACCGCGGATAACTGGGGTAGCTGCACCGTCAAAGCCCTGCTTGGTGAGAAGCTCGCGCATCTCCTCCTCGACGAGGTCGAGCATGTCAGCATCGTCAACCATGTCTACCTTGTTGAGGAAGACGATGAGCTTCGGCACACCAACCTGCTTAGCAAGGAGGATGTGCTCGCGGGTCTGCGGCATCGCGCCGTCGGTCGCGGCGACCACGAGCACTGCGCCGTCCATCTGGGCGGCACCGGTGATCATGTTCTTGATGTAGTCGGCGTGGCCTGGAGCGTCGATGTGCGCGTAGTGGCGGTTCGGGCTCTCGTACTCCGAGTGGTGAAGGGCGATAGTAATACCACGAGCCTTCTCCTCAGGAGCGTTGTCGATATTATCGACGTTCTCCGCGCGGGCCTTGTAGCCCGCACCGGTGTTGAGGTTGAGCACGTTGAGAATAGCTGCAGTGAGCGTGGTCTTACCATGGTCAACGTGACCGATGGTTCCCACGTTCATGTGCGGCTTGCTGCGATCGAATGCATCTGCCATACGTTCTAAAGTTACTGGTAGCTAAGTAATAACTGTGCCGCTCGCCTGCCTGAGTAGAGGCGACCAAGGCGTTGGGCGTAACCCGCGCAGCGCCTTCCAGCCATCCCAAGCTCCGTATGGAGAGGAATATCGAAAAGAGCGCCGTATTTCGCGTTACTACCTAAAGTACCGGAGCCTAGGCTGTCGGTCAAGAGAATTCAGCCCCTATCGAGCCCGTATGGCGTAGGTACAGGTGGTTGTGGTAGCGACTGAAACGTCGTAATCCAAATAGAGCGCCCGGTCACCGTTCTTGAAGTTGCTCTCGTCAACCACACCGAACGTTGATGGCTTTGCCCCTGCTATAACCTCTACTCTGCTCGTCCTAAACTTCGGTGCGAGCCAAAACTGGTAGAAATAGACCCTTTTTGAGTCTGCATAGAAGGCATAACTTCCAGACACTCCACAGGTATTCTTCACGGCAGGATCCAGAGATGTCATAAAGTCCGTAATCCGTTTAAAGGTAGCCGGCTCTGCATCAGGAATAACCAGCATAGAGTTGCTCGTTATCGAGAGAAACTGTACGCCGTTCTCGTCTGTAAACGCATGCTTATCGATAGCAGTAGCGCCTGGAGGGAGGACGGCCGTGATACCGGGCAACACCCCGGGGGATTGTGTACCTACAGGAGCAGGATCTGATGGAGTGCCCGTCGCGGTGCCTTCAGGATTCTCTATACCAGAGAGATTCTCCTCAGGAGCTGCGGGCCCGCGGTTCAAAAACATGAAACCGGTTACGCCAATCACCAGCACTACGAGTCCGACCCCAACCACAACAAGAATCTTTTTATCGTACATGTTCATGCAGGCTACCATAGCACGAAGCCCGCTTCAGGGAAGCGGGCTTCGTGGGTATTAGGCGATATCGTGCCTTACTTCCTCGACGCAATAATATCCGCAGCAACGTTGCTTGGGACAACCTCGTAGTGATCGAACTCCATTGTCATCGAGCCGCGTCCCTCGGTCATGGAACGGAGCGTCGTAGTGTAGCCGAACATCTCGGAGAGCGGCACCTTGGCATGCACTGCCTTGTTCATACCGCGATCCTCCATGCCCTCGATAGCGCCACGCTTTCCCGAAAGGGAGCCCGTGATATCACCCATGAACTGCTCAGGGATAACGACCTCGACATTCATGATCGGCTCGAGGATAACTGGCTTCGCCTTCTGAGCTGCCTCCTGGAATGCCTGAGATGCGGCGATCTTGAAGGCGATTTCAGAGGAGTCAACGTCATGGAACGATCCGTCGTAGAGATCGACGGACACGTCCACCATCTGGAAACCAGCAAGGACACCGCGGTTCATAGCCTCACGGATACCCTTCTCAATTGGGTTGAAGTACTCGGACGGAATAACACCTCCCTTGATGTTGTTGATGAACTCAAAGTGATCCTCACGCGTAACGTTCTTCGGAAGCTTTGCTTCAGGATCAATCGGTTCGAGGTGCTTGACCTTGATCTTCACGTGGCCGTACTGACCTTTACCTCCTGTCTGCTTGATGTACTTGTTGTCGACGTCAGCGGTTCCCATGATGGTCTCGCGGTACGCAACCTGTGGTTTGCCGACGTTCGCGCCTACGTTGAACTCGCGCTGCATGCGATCAACGAGAATCTCGAGGTGAAGCTCACCCATACCCGCGATGATGGTCTCGGCGGTCTCCTCGTCACTCGTTATCTTGAACGTAGGGTCTTCGTCAGAGAGCTTCTTGAGCGCCATACCCATCTTCTCCTGGTCAGCCTTAGTCTTCGGCTCAATACGGAGCGATACCACCGGCTCTGGGAACTTGATCTGTTCAAGGACAATCGGATGCGCCTCGTCACAGAGGGTGTGCGAGGTCTTCGTGTCCTTAAGGCCCACGAACGATGCGATCTCTCCGGTGAAGACCTTCTCTACCTCCTCGCGCTTGTCAGCCTGCAGACGAACGATACGGCCGACGCGCTCCTTGGTACCGGTGTTCGCATTGTAGATATAAGAACCGGCGGATACCGTCCCCGCGTAAACGCGGAAGAACGTAAGCGCTCCCACGAACGGGTCAGTCTGGAGCTTGAAGGCGAGTGCCGTGAACGGCTCCTCATCGCTTGGCTTGCGGAACACGTCCTCGCCGGTCTTAGGGTTCGTTCCCTTAACTGGAGGAAGGTCGAGCGGAGACGGGAGGAAATCAACCACGGCATCCAAGACGAGCTGTACGCCCTTGTTCTTGAGCGCGGAGCCGGTGTAGACCGGGAAGATCTCGTTCGCGATTACGGCCTTGCGGAGCGTCGCTTTGAGTTCCTCGAGCGATGGCTCGTTGCCCTCGAAGAAGGCGTTCATCTGAGCCTCGTCATGCTCAACGATGCGCTCGATAAGCTCTGCGCGGTACTTCTTCGCCTCTTCGACGTACTTCTCAGGTACCTCGATCTCGTTCACCTCTTCACCCATGTTCCCGGAGAAGGTGTATGCCTTCATGGAAAGAAGGTCGACGACGCCCTCGAAATCGCCTTCAGCACCCATTGGAATCTGTGCGCGAACCGCTTTCTTTGAAAGGCGATCAAGGATCGACTTGTATGAATCCTCGAAAGAAGCACCCGTGCGGTCGAGCTTGTTAATGAAACAGACGCGCGGCACGCCAGCCTCGTCGGCATAGCGCCAGTTGGTCTCGGACTGCGGCTCAACGCCGGCAACGCCGTCGAATACGACAACCGCACCATCAAGCACACGCATCGAGCGCTTCACCTCGGCGGTGAAGTCGATGTGGCCTGGGGTGTCGATCACATTGAATCGGTACTTCTTCGCGATATCCTTTTTGTCCTTCTCGCTCGACTTGGTCCAGAAGCAGGTGATGGCAGCTGCGGTGATGGTGATGCCGCGCTCGCGCTCCTGCTCCATCCAGTCGGTCGTGGTCTCGCCCTCATGGACCTCGCCAATCTTGTGCTGGGAGCCCGTGTAGAAGAGCACACGCTCAGACGTGGTGGTCTTGCCGGCGTCGACATGGGCGACGATACCGAAGTTGCGCACTTTCTCGAGAGGATAATCGCGATTCATATAGAGATAAATAAAATAAAAGCCGCCGGGGCGTTACACTCAAGATACGTTTTAGGGCCTGAAAAGGCAAGAAAAAGAAAAAGCCTCGGTCGGGTGACCGGGCTTCAAGAAACGTTGCGCGCCCGCGGGCGAGCGAGCAGGAACAGGCCATAGAAGATCAGGGCGCATCCACCGAGCACCAGGACTGCCATGAGGAGCCCGGCCTCGGCACTCGAAACCTTTGGCAGAATCTGCCGGACAAAGATTCCGGCAGCAATACCGGCGACCCCGACAACAGCCAGGATGATGCCGGCGAATCGATTAAGGCGCATGGAACCTCCAAGAGCATGGCCAACGAACAGTTCATTGGCCGAATGAACAACCTACGCCCAAAGCGCGTATACGTCAAAGCAAAACCGCCCTTTCGGGCGGTTTCAAGGCTTAGAATGCGAGAGAGAGCGCAGCCCAGAGAGCGATTAGCAGCATGATGAGGGCCGGGCCGCCAATCCCACCCCGGTGGGCTTGGTTGTTCTCACGCTCAAGACACACCATGACCGTTATGAACGCGGCGAATCCGATGATAGCGAGAGAGCCGAGGGAACGGAACACCACTTCACTGTTCGCGATTATCTCCCAGATTGCCAGCACCCCGACAAGCGCAAGCAGCGCTGCCGCGACAATGAGCACTATGAGCGTTACCTGGCGTACAGACTTGAACACCGGCGCACCAGCCGGCTGTACAGCGGGGTCCGACTTATCGAAATAACGGCCTGCGATGATGATGGCAATCGATACTACAGCAAGGAGACCGAGTGTCGAAAACGACTTCGTAATCACATCCGAGCCAAATACTTCCCAGACGCCGAGCACAGAAATGAATGAGAGCACGGCTATGGCGCTAATGAAGAAGCCGGCTGAGAGGTCTTGGAGCACCTGGAATTTATTCATAGGATCCGGTTAGCTGAAATACAACGTAATCTTAGCAAGAATTCCTTCGAGGATGACTGTAATGCACAGGGTTTAGTTTGCTCCCCCTCCTGGGAGCACAATCGACGAGGCAGTGTACTGACTAACGTTTCCTGGTACATTCGAGCCTTCGTACGAGTTACTCCCGATCCATTCCGTTCGATAGAGAACCTCGGTTCCCTCGGGAATATTAATGGGACGGGCACCACCGCTCACGCTCGACACTACTACGGTTTGTACGAGCCCCGTAGGAATAGAGGCCATATCCCATCTAACGGCACTGTACGAGTTAAGGTGAAGCGTTACTGGGTCGTAGCTCCCGAGCGTGACGGTGAGTTTGACGCTGTTATCTATATTTCCGCTTTCGTATACGTCGACCTGCCAGCGCTGCAAATTCCCAGTTGCAAGCTTGTTCTCAATCCTTCTCATAGCTTCTTGATCGAGCTTTGGTCGCAGCGACACTGACATACCAGTCGTATGCCAGCCGTTTTCGAACTTCACCTCAACAGAGTGATCCCCCGCAGGAATGCGGACGGTTGAATTACCTCCGCTAGTATTAGCGGCGCTCGAATGCACGACCTTTCCATCAATGATCACCTGCACCATGGACCAGCTAGAGTCGACGATAACGTCGACCTCCTGCTCTTCCGTGAGCGTAAAGGTACCCCGCCAGTAGGCGCCGAAGTTCTCAGAGGAAATGACGCCGGGAGCGCTCGTATAATCTGAATCGCGACCAGTTGCAGGATCATACGCCCAACCGAAATTGATATCGATAGAATCTACAATCCGCGGCTTTATATTCGAGGAGATACCAGCTACTGAATCAAAATAATAAGCGAGGAATTTGCCTTCTGGCGCATCCGGTGCCGCTGGGAAACGCGTTCCCCACGGTGAATCGTCCTCGGGGTATGTCGAGAGATCTCTCGTTCGTAGAGGAGGAGGCATGTTCGGATCCTGGCCGAGCAGAAGTCCCATCAGCAACGATCGGTCGCTCGATTCTTTCTGCAGCGCCTCTCCTTTGCCTGTAATCGCAAAATACCCGAAGAGCGCCATGCCGCCAATCGAGAGCGCGAGGATGAAAAACAGGAGTTTTATGTGGTAGCTGTACATGCAACCAGTATAAAGCCACCCGGGTGATTCCTATGCAATACGAAAAGGCGGGTCCTATAGGACCCGCCTTTTCGTATTGCATCACTTGTCTACCAAGCGAAGTGAGCGAATGCCTTGTTGGCATCTGCCATGCGGTGCATGTCGTCCTTCTTCTTGATGGCGGTTCCCTCGTTCTTCGCAGCGAGAAGAATCTCGTTAGCGAGCTTCTCTGCCATCGGCTTGCCCTTGCCTGCACGAGCAGCATTG
>CAZNDC010000029.1:0-8675 GCA_964571755.1 uncultured Candidatus Saccharibacteria bacterium | reverse complement strand
CGAGATCGAGTTTGATTACAAATGGCACGGCAAGCCGCCAACCAAGGAAGAGGCGACGCGCTTCATGAAGCAGCTTCGTAGCGGCGCCGGCCGCGTCCCGAGCGAGTATGCCTAAGCGCGGCTTCACCCTGATCGAGCTCCTCGTCGTGATTGCCATCATCGGCATCCTCTCATCAGTTGTGCTGGCGTCCCTCAACACTGCGCGCGAGAAGGCCAAGGTAGCGAATGCCGCCGCGCAGCTCCGGGAGCTCCGTACCGTCGTGGCGACGTATCTTATTGATACCGGTCAGTTTCCGCCCGATTGCGGCCTTACCTGCACTGTAAGCACTGACCCGTATCTAAATGCGCTCGGCGTTCCTGGATGGCGGGGCCCGTATTTCTCAGGCGGCGTCTATGCTCTGAAGCATCAGTGGGGCGGGCACTTTTCCATAGCAGTACTCGACGTAACTGGCGACGGCCAGGAGGAAGTCTATTTCTTCCTTGACGAAGACGCTCCCGGAACTGACTCAAGTAATAACACCGGCATCATACCAACGTCCGCACTCGTTGCGGTCGACAGGGCAATCGATGATGGGAACCTTGCAACCGGGGACGCACGCGGAGACGGACTCGGGTACCTGAGTGCTCCAGGGGAGCTCGTGTTCGTGCCGAGATTCTAAGTCCATACGCTATACTTTTAACCATGATTAATCCTGACGCGCGCCTCGTATCCGATCTCTTCGCAAAGGACATCGAGAAGAAACCAACGCGTGACGGATTCGGCACGGGAACGAGGGAGGCAGGGAACAAAGACTCGAACGTCGTGGTCTTGTGTGCTGATCTCAAGGAGTCGACGCGTGCAGAGTGGTTCGAGGATGCGTTCCCGGACCGGTTCGTTGAGATGGGGGTCGCTGAGCAGAACATGGCGACCGTAGGCGCGGGCATGGCTGCGCTTGGCAAGATACCGTTCATCGCAAGCTACGCTGCATTCTCTCCTGGCCGCAACTACGAGCAGATCCGCACCACCATCGCGCTCAACAACAAGCATGTCGTTGTATGCGGCATGCATGCAGGGGTATCGGTGGGCCCTGATGGCGCGACGCACCAGATGCTCGAGGATATCGGGCTCATGCGCATGCTGCCCAGGATGCTCGTACTTGTCCCGGGCGACGCTGAAGAGGCGAGGAAAGCGGTCCTCGCTGCCGCCGCGCATGACGGGCCTGTCTACATCCGGTTTGGAAGGACCGCAACGCCAGTCTTTACGACGCCGGAGACGCCCTTTGCTCTAGGAAAGGCGCTCACGCTTTGGGATCATGAGAAGCCGAAGGTAGCGCTCCTCTCGACGGGCACCCTCACCTTTGAGGCGCTTCTTGCAGCGAGAATACTCGCAAGCGAAGGAATCGAGTCTTCGGTGCTGCATGTCCCTACGGTAAAGCCGCTTGATACCGAGGCGATTATCGCAGCAGCCCGCAAGGCAGGACGCGTCGTCTCAATTGAAGAGCATCAGATTATGGGTGGCTTCGGGAGTGCGGTTGCCGAGTGCTTAAGCGAGGCGTACCCGGTCCCTATAAAGCGCATCGGCGTGAAGGACGCGTTCGGCCAGTCAGGAACGGCCGAGGAGCTTATGAACCACTATGGTCTTTCGGCTACCCACATAGCGGCCGCAGCGCGTACGCTTATCGGCGTATAATACTCGTATGAAATCGAAGAAGCTTAGTGTCTATACCGCAGCATTTGTCATCACGCTCTTTGGCGCCGGTGCTACGATGATGATTGTAACGGCGATAGAAGTGCCGGAGCCCGAATACGCGAACCTAGACCCGTTCTCTCAGGACGCCGACTTCGGTCGATAAGAAAAGACCCGCGTGCATGCGGGTCTTTTCTTACACGATGTCTGTAATCCGATATTCTGGGGGAGCTGCCTTGAGGTAGGACTCGAGCGCGTCGCGAGTGAGCAGGCCTTTCTGTGCGCCCACCTCCTGCACGACACTCATCGAGTTGATTGGCCCCCAGAGGAGTGCTTCATCAAGCGTCTTGCCGAGCGAGAGCGCAGTTGTCACGGTTGAGGCGAACGCGTCTCCGGCACCGGTACGCTCAAACGGTTCTCGGTTATCCGGGTACATAGGCACATGCATCTTTCGGGTTCCGTCGAAGGCGTAGGCGCCGTCGCGTCCGTCCGTTATAACGACGTTCTTCGGTCCAAGCGCAAACAGTGCCTCGAGCAGAGCCTTTACGTCATGCTCCTCAGGAAGCGAAAGGATGCGCTGCGCTTCTTCCTTGTTGCAGAAGAAGAGCTCGCTACGCGCGTAGAGCGGGGCAAGCGCTTCCTTGCCGAGCTTCATCTGGAAGGTGCCCGGCTGGAAGGCAAGCTTCGTGGTGGGGTGCTTCTCGAGGAGTTCCGCAAGTGCCTCATGGTACGGGAGGGAATTGTCAGAGAGCGAGGAAAGATAGAGCCAAGCAGGGCTCTCGGAAAGCTCGGGGACGGTGTAGGCGAACTCCTCGTGCTTTACGAGGATCGTGCGCTCGCTGCCGTACCAGAGCACGTAATGGTAGTTGGTCATCTTCCCAGCTTCAGTAACCATGAAGGACGTATCAACGCCTTCTTTGGTGAGCTGTTCGAGACACTCGGGGCCATAGCGATCGTCACCCACATAGGAGCGGAGTGCGGAAGAAATACCGAGACGCGCGGCTGCAACAGCGGCGTTGCTCGCATTGCCCACGGCAACAACAAGGACGGCGTACTCGTAGGGAATCTTGTCTCCGAAGCGCATACACAACTCCTTAGACTCGGAGTTCACCTGATTCTGCACGTGTGCGTCCTGTAAACGGATAAATGGCTCGGTTACGATGTCGCCAACGGCGAGGAAGTCTATGCTCATATGCGAGGAGTGTAGCACGCACCCTAATACGGGTTGCAGAGACAATAATAGGTATTGGAGGACTGGCTGCACCAGTTTGCATTAGGACTCCATGGCCTGCAGGTTCCCGCGGCCCCTTGGGTTGAGGCAGGCATGGCTTTGAGGTCGGTCACGATAATCGCGCCGATACCGATGCCGTTGTCAGAGCTTCCTTGGCCGTAATCGTAATAGTAGTAGACATACGTATTGTTGGGAGGTGTCGGCTTCTGCGAGAGATAGCCTGCAGCGACGAGTTCCGAGAGAAAGTCGCTCTGCGTGCTTGGATAGCCGCAGCACGGCGTTTTGTTGGGAGGGAAACTCCCGGTTTTGTCGTAGTACAGCTGGAGTGCGAGCCTGATACCGTTGAGGTCCGCACGCGCACGCGCATCAGCTGCTTTCATTCGCGCAGTATTAAGCGACGCGAGCACGACTGAGGAGAGCACGCCGATAATGGCGATCACGACGAGGAGCTCGATTAAGGTGAAGCCGCGTCTAGGGGTAGGGTGCATGGAATTTGTCCTGGCCTTTTGAATCTTCAAGCGTCTCTGCGGCGGTTTGGCTTTCTGGAGATGGTTGCGCACTTACTAGTATGAAACCCGCGAGGCCGAGCATACCGAGCGCAAGGACGACGAGTACGACCCCTGCTTGTCGCTCATCCTTTGCGAGTCCCCAGCGCATCGGGAGCGCCAGCAATCCAGACGGGCGCGATGCCGAGGTACTGGTATGCACCTGCTCTTCGTCGAAGGAAAGGGTGCTCATGGGACCATTATACCAACAGTATCGCGGCGCTTCAGAGAAAATGCACATGCTACACTTTCTCTATGACCGACCTTTCGGATACTGCACGCCTGCTTGTTGCATCAGGCAAAGGCATCCTCGCTGCGGACGAGAGCTTCTCAACGGCGGACAAGCGCCTCGCGCAGTACGGCATCGCGCCCTCCACAGAGATGCGTCGGAAGTTTCGCGACATGCTGCTCGCAACGCCTGGGATAGAACAGTATCTCTCGGGCGTAATCCTGTACGAAGAGACACTTTCGCAAGCGGACGATGTTGATGAGATACCGTCCAAAGAAGTAGACGGGCTCATATTCCCGAAGCTCCTCTCCAAGCGGGGGATTATCCCGGGAATCAAGGTTGATCAAGGACTTGAGCCGCTTCTTGAGAGTCCTGACGAATCCATAACGAAAGGGTTACTCGGGCTCCCAGAGCGGCTTACGGCATTCCGTACGACCTACGGCACTGGATTTACGAAGTGGCGTGCCGCCATACTTATAGACGGCAATCGCCTCCCAACGGCTTCGGCAATTGTTGAGAACGCGAAGCGCCTCGCCGCATACGCACTCGAGGTACAGAAGGCGGGTATGGTTCCGCTTCTTGAGCCGGAAGTGCTTCTTGCAGGAAAGCACGGACGCCTTCGCGCGAGGGAAGTTGTAGAGACAACACTGCATGCCTTGTTCGACGCGCTCAAGGAGCAAGCCGTTGATCTCTCGGGCGTGCTTCTTAAAACCTCCATGGTGCTTTCGGGAAGCGAGAGCGGACGCATCGATACGCCGGAGGAGGTCGCGGAAGAGACCGTGGGTGCACTCCTTGCGGCGGTCCCGAAACAAGTCCCCGGCATCGTGTTTCTGTCTGGCGGGCAAACTGCTGACCAGGCAACGGCGAACCTCGCTGCTATAACGAAGCTCGCACGCGAGAAGCATGCGCCATGGCCCGTTACATTCAGTTATGCGCGCGCGCTCCAGGACGAAGCGCTTGCTGTCTGGCAAGGGAAGGATGAGAACGAGGCAGCGGCGCGTGAGACATTCCTCACGCGGCTTAGGAAAGTATCCGAGGCGCTCGGCTAGTCGTAGAGGGCGTGGTCGCCAATCGCAAGCAAGATTGCGGACGCGTTGGGCGCCTCCCACATGAAGATGATGCGGTAGCGGTAGTTGACCCAGAAACTTAATCTGCCAGCAAGTTCGCCCTTCAGTTTGTGCACTCGAAGCGACGCATGATTGTCTGCGTTTTTGAACTGCTCTATCTTCTCAATCGCCTCGTCTTGAAGTGATTGGGGAAGCTTTTTCAATTGCCGTAAAAACGTCGGCTTGAATGCTACCTCCATAGATATCTAATCGATCTGGGTAAGAAGCTTGAGAACATCTCCCCGGATAACGGGTTCTCGCT
The DNA here is from genome assembly GCA_964571755.1 of uncultured Candidatus Saccharibacteria bacterium. GTDB lineage: Bacteria > Patescibacteriota > Minisyncoccia > Phycocordibacterales > Phycocordibacteraceae > C7867-001. Next base: position 3,636 of record CAZNDC010000029.1, on the reverse strand, counting down.
CTGCCCGGAGCACGGCGTTCACTGCTTCTTCTTCAGCGAGCCTCGCAAGCGCACGCCTCATAACATCAGCCCGATTGGAACCAACGCCATCGGCAACCAAGGAGTCCAAACGCTCCTGAAGCTCTGCGGAAAGGGGAACAGAAATGGTCGCCATAGGAATAAGTACTACGTATTAATATGAACTTATAATATACCTCCCATGCTAGAGCTCGGCAACCCGGTTGACAAATAAGAGCTACTTCGCCTATAATAGCTCTTATGTCTACCACAAAAGAAATGACTGCACGCGATGCGAAAAACCGGTTCGGTGAGCTTCTTTCTGTTGCGCAGCGGACGCCGGTACATATAACGAAGAATGGCAGGAATGTTGCCGTCCTACTCTCGCTCGAGGAGTATGAAAGGTATGAGCGTTCTGAGGACGCCCTGTGGGCAGCCCGCGCCGAGGCAGCTCATGATGAAGACGGCTATCTGGGGCCAGCTGCGTCCGACGCGCTTCTCAAGGATCTGCTTGATGTTAGAGATTAATCTTGGCAAGCGGGCGGAGAAATACCTGCGTACGCTTCCGAAGAAGCATGCACGTCAGGTCTCTCTTAAGCTCTTTGAACTCCAGAGAGACCCAGAGCCTAACGATAGCAAGGAGCTCGCCCATTCCGCGTTCCGCCGAGCTGATATCGGAGAACACAGAATTGTATATACCTTTTCGGCAACCACATTACTTGTTCCGCTTATAGGCAAGCGCAATGACGACGATGTCTATCGCCGTCTTCGTCGGATGGAGGGATGACATGGGCTCACCTGTACTTGTGTCTTGAGGGTTTTTCAGGCATACTCGCCCTACTATGCACAGCCTTACCGCCACCCCGCGCACCCGTATCGGGAAAACCAGCGACCTTCTTTCAAAGGAGGGCCTCATGCCAGGAGTTGTTTACGGACCTAAGCAGGAGCCGATTTCCATATCCCTCACAGTCTCTGAGTTTGAGGCAGTTCTTCGCCATGGCGGCGAATCCGCGATTATCACGCTCTCAGGACTCGAGAAGCCGCTTCAGGTACTTATTCATGACCTGGACCGCAACCCCCTTACGAACGTCCCGCGCCACGTGGACCTCTACGCCGTTGAGAAGGGAGCGAAGGTAAGCGTATCGGTGCCGCTTTCGTTCGTTGGCGAGTCTATGGCAATGAAGCTCGGCGCAAATCTCGTAAAGGTGCTTCACGAAATCGAGATTGAGTCCGATCCAGCGAAGCTCCCAACCGAGATCGAAGTTGACCTCACCGCGCTCGCTGCTATGAACGACCAAATCCACGTCTCGGACCTTACGGCTCCAGCAGGTGTTGAGATTCTCACACCCGGAGACGAGGTTGTCGCGCTCGCGCAGGCTGTCGAGGAAGAGCCTGAGGAAGAGTCCGCAGCTCCTGATATGGACGCTATTGAAGTAGAGAAGAAGGGCAAGGAGGAGGAAGAGGCTTCGTAAGAGCTCGTAGCACAGTTTATGAAGGCCGGCTGCGCGTAAGCGCAGCCGGCCTTCATTCGTCTTCTGCTATACTGGTACCTCGTCATGAAGCGCACGCTACTCGTACTGTTCCTACTCGCCTCTGTCCTTATCCTGCCAGCTGCACTCGCAGCACAGGAGCTTTCAGGAGAAGAGCGTGCCAAGCTTGAGGCTCAGCTCGTAGACCTCGAGCGCGAAATGAAGAAGACGCAGGGAACTATTGATACGCTTTCTGCTCAGGGCGCGTCATTGCAGCGCGACGTCGCTATCCTCAACGGAGAAATCAAGAAGGCGAAGCTTCAGGTGCGCACCACTGAGACTGAGATCAAGGCGCTCTCGGCAGGCATCGTAATACACAGTCGCACGCTCGGGACGCTCTCCGCGAAGATGACCCGCGAGCAGCAGTCGCTTGCGCAAATCCTTCGCAAGACCGATGCGATAGACGACTACACGCTCGTCGAAGCGGTCCTCTCAACTGAGGACCTCTCCGAGTTCTTCGGAGACCTCGACTCTTTCGCGTCGATTAAGGCTGCGATGCGCGAATCCTTTGAGGAGCTGCGCGATACGAAGCAGCAGACGGAGAAAGAAAAGACCGGACTTGAGAGCTCGCGCACCGATCAGCAGATACTGCACTCAGCGCTTATTCTCGACCAAAAGAAAGTGGAGGCCAAGGAAGCGGAGAAGAAGAAGCTCCTCGCTGAAACGAAAGGGCAAGAGAGTCAGTATCGTCAGTTGAAGGGCGTGCAGGAGCAGACAGCTGCACAGATTCGCGCCAAGCTCTTCCCGCTGCGCGACACCAGCGGCATACAGTTTGGTCAGGCAGTTGAGTACGCGAAGACCGCATCGAGGATAACGGGCGTGCGCCCGGCCATGATTCTTGCGATCCTCTCGCAGGAGTCTGACCTCGGAAAGAACGTAGGGCAGTGTCTTATAACAAGCCTTGAGACCGGAGACGGAAAGGGGAAGAACACCGGTACGCCGTTCCCGGGCACCATGAAGGTGCCGCGCGATACCGTACCGTTCGCACGCCTTATGAAAGCGGCAGGACGCGATCCGTTCAATACACCAATCTCCTGTCCGCTTCCGGGCGGCTATGGAGGCGCTATGGGCCCGACGCAGTTCATCCCGTCGACGTGGGAGATGTACGAAGGAAGGATCAAGTCCTCGCTTGGTGTTGGTGCAGCTGACCCATGGAATGCGCTTCATGCCATCACGGCAACGGGTCTCTACTTGGCAGACGGGGGAGCAGCAGGAGGCTCATACATCGCTGAGCACACTGCGGCAGCGAAATACTACGCAGGAGGGAACTGGGCAACGTCCGGCCAAGGCTACGGGAACAGCGTGATGGCCAAAGCAGCAGCGTTCCAGAAGGATATTGATTTCTTGAACGCGAATTAAGTGTGCATAAAGGATAGGACACTCTGTCAAGGCAGGGCATACTCTATATATAAAATCCTGCCCGTAATATGTACCCCATGATTACCATATCCTTCCGCACCACCTCTTCTTCTTGGTCAGCGCCCACGGCACTAGGGGGTGTGGGCGTTGTGGCGCTGTTGTTCTTTACGGCCCTACTCCCGTCAGCGAATGCTCAGTCTGGTGACGGCTGTCTGCAATTCGTCAACAACCAACGGTATTTTTGTTCCGGGCAATACTACACTTCGTGTATACAGATCACAAACAGTGACTGGGTTGCACGTCGCGACGGGGGTACTGAAATGTGTGCATCTGACCGTTCTAGCATCCCTACCGCAACTCTCACAGCTAGCAAGACGGACTTGAGGCAAGGGGAAAGTTTCGCTCTTACCTGGTCTTCAAATAATGCCACTGCGTGTACAGGTACAGGGTTCAGTACGGGTGGAGCTACCTCTGGTTCCCTTACCCTAAGGCCTGCAGACGATACATCGTATTCGGTCGTGTGCACCAAGCAGAGCTTGATATGGGCAAAGACCTCTGGACCAACAACGACCAATCTCAGTGGTTCCTGTTCACCGACTGGATTGACACAGACTGGCGCCTGTCCTGCACAAGAAGGGACAGGGTGCGCGACCTTGAACTCTGCCTGTACCACGACGTTTCGTGATCCAGACGCAGGTTTCTGCCGTACCACAAGGACGACCTACCAATGTCAAGGCCAGACACAATCGGC
>CAZNDC010000028.1:0-8953 GCA_964571755.1 uncultured Candidatus Saccharibacteria bacterium | reverse complement strand
TGTTCCGCGCAGGAACGATCACACACACTTATCCATTTTGTTGGCGTTGTAAGACTCCACTTTTGTATTACGCGCGCGATTCCTGGTATATCCGCATGCAGGACCTGCGCGAGAAACTGCTCGCCTCCAACAAGGCTGTGAACTGGGAGCCGTCGCACATACGCGAGGGACGCATGGGCGAGTGGCTCAACAATGTTAAGGACTGGGCAATTTCGCGTGAGCGGTACTGGGGAACGCCACTTCCGGTGTGGCAGAGCGAAGATGGAAAGGAACTCCTCGTCATAGGTTCTGTCGAAGAGCTGAAAGCCCGCTCGAAGAGAAGCGGCAATGCATATTTCGTGATGCGGCACGGAGAAGCGGAGAGCAACGCCCGACGCATTATCAGTGCCCGGCCGGACGAGCCACTGCATCTTACTGAGAAAGGAAGGGCGCGGGCAGTCGAGGCAGCTGCAACGCTCGCTCCCAAGAATATCGATATGATTATCGTGTCTCCGTTCGTTCGGACGCAGGAGACCGCCAAGATTGTGTGCGAGGAGCTCGGACTCGATGCGTCTGTAATCACGACAGATGCCCGCCTTTCCGAGTACGATCACGGCGTCTTCAATGGGCTGTCACTCGACGACTGGTTCAAGGCATTCCCCGTTCCAATCACCCGCTACGAGAAGGGGCCAGACGGGGGAGAGAGTCTTATTGACCTCAAGAGGAGAACCGGGTCGCTTCTCTACGAACTCGAGAAGATGTATGTAGGCAAGAACATCCTCATCATTTCCCACGGAGAGACACTCTGGATGCTGAACGCTGCTGCGCAGGGGGCGGACAAGGACATGACCGAGTCGCTCTACAAGCCGTACACCACGTTCGCTGAAGTGAGGGAGCTTGATTTCGTGCCGCTTCCGCATAACGAAGCGTACGAGCTCGACCTCCATCGCCCGTACATCGACGACGTCGTGCTCATGGGAGATTCGGGCGCAGAACTCAGGCGCGTGCCTGAGGTTATGGACGTATGGTTCGATTCCGGCTCGGTACCGTTCGCGCAGGATCACTATCCGTTTGAGAACAAGAAGCTTATTGATACGAAGGGCTATCCGGCCGACTACATTTCAGAGGCGATTGATCAGACGCGCGGCTGGTTCTATACGCTCCTTGCTGTCGGTACGCTTATGGGACGTCCTGCTCCGTACAAGAACGTAATCTGTCTTGGGCACCTGCTCGACGAGAAGAGCCAGAAGATGTCGAAGTCCAAAGGGAACGTGGTTGATCCATGGGAGGCGATTGAGAAGTACGGCGTCGACACGCTCCGCTTCTGGATGTACAGCGTGAATCAGCCGGGCGACTCAAAGAGCTTTGACGAGAAGACCGTGAAGGAGGCAGCACGCGTTATCGCCTGGCTCGACAATAGCGCGAAATTCTATGCGCTCTTCAGGGATGGTAGTACGCCAGGCACTGAGACAGCGATCGACCGCTGGATGAACGCCAGAACCCGCGTTGCAGTGAAGGAGGTTACAGAAGCCATGGACGCCTATAAGCTCTATGATGCGTCGCGCTCAGTCGCACACCTCATCGAGGACTTGTCGCAGTGGTACGTACGTCGCATCCGCGATCGCGCGCGCGAAGGCGATACGGCTGCGCTCGCCACACTCCGAGAGACACTTCGTACTATCGCGCTTCTCATAGCACCGCTCGCACCGTTCATCGCGGAAGAGGTATTCCAGAGCGTGCGCTCGAAAGACGATGCTGAGAGCGTGCATCTCGCCGCATGGCCAACGGCAGAGCAAGGCCTCATGCATAGCCTATTCAAGGGGGCGAACAAAGACGTATCGATAATCGAGGATATGAAGCGTGCGCGCACCGTCGCTTCCGAAGCGCTCATGCTGCGCCAGAAGGCGGATATCAAGGTGCGGCAGCCGCTCGCACGTCTCTCGATTCCAGGAACGCTTCCGCCAGACCTTTTAGTAATCGTCGCAGACGAAGTGAACGTGAAAGACGTAGTACCAGGTGCGGCCGAGATTATGCTCGACACGGTTCTTACACCGGAATTGGTGCGTGAGGGAGACGTACGCGCATTCGCGCGAGCAGTTGCTGAGGCACGCAAAGATCAGGGGTACTCGCCTAAGGATCTTGTGCGTGTGACGGTTGCGAAGGAAGGAAGGGACGTGCTTGAAGGGATAGCGCTCCCAGGACTCAAAGAGCTCTCGTTCGGGGAAGGTGGTCCTTATGCTGCGGAGCTCTCGTTCGGGAAGGTGGCGTTCGCGCTCGCTCGCGATGCGGCATAAGTACGTCACACGCGCCATCGTACTCCAGCGGTCTCCGCTGTCGGAAGCGGCGACCCTCGTTACGCTCATTACGAGCGATCTTGGTCTTATCCGTGCGCGTGCCGAGGGACTCCGGAAGCCCGGTGCGAAGCTCGCAAGCGCCCTTCAGACGCTCGCTTCCTGCGAAGTTACCCTCGTGCGAGGCAAGGAAGGATGGCGACTCTCTGGAGCGCTTCTCGAGGAGAACTGGTTCGCGCTGTTCTCGCGCGCCGAGCGGCTGCGTGCTGGGCGCGTCGCGGGGCTCGTGCTCCAACTCGTGCATGGCGAGACCCAGGACTCGCTGTACGGGATTTTGTCTGAATTCTTCGCCGCACTCCCAAAGCTTTCCGAAAGCGAGCAAGATACCGCCGAATGTCTTGCTGCGCTACGCATACTCGCTGTGCTCGGCCTCGATACAGGTGCGATACCGCTCAGTGCGCCTCTCGAGCCGCTCACGCCAGACGCGCGTCGGGCTATCGTGACGCGTATCAACCGCGGTATTGCGGCATCCGGGCTCTGAGAGCCAGGGGCCATACGTTATACTGGTGCGTGATGCTACCGCAGACGCCTGAACCTGCTGACGATACGAGTACGCTCGAGCGTCTTCGTCGGAAACTGTATGCGACTGAAGCACCGGATACGTTTGCTGTCCCCGCGCTCTCGCACGCTCCGGTGCCCGAGGCAGAGCAGGCCTGGGCTCCTCCGGCGGCGCCAGTAGCGAGCAAGCCCCGCATGTCGTGGGCCGTACTCTTTCTTATCGTTGCAGCTGTCTTCTTTACACTCGCCGTAGCTGGCGCGGCGTACTTCCTGATATTTGGCAGTCGGTCGGTTTCTACTGACCGTGTCGTTATAACGCCTGACGGCCCCACGACGATCGCGAGTGGCGATACGATCTCGCTTCTCGTTTCGGTAAAGAACAACAATCCAGTTTCTATCTCTGCCACCTCGCTCATGGTTGAGTTTCCAGAGACGACACGGACGCCCGAGGCTCCTGATACGCCGCTTGTACACTATGAAGATACGGTAGGGGACATCGCTTCGGGAGAGACGGGCCAGCGTACGGTCCGCGCGGTCATATTCGGTGCGGAAAACGAACACATTGAGATACCGATAACGTTCGAATACCGGGTAGAAGGATCGAATGCAGTCTTCGTTAAGGAAGCCATCTATGACGTCGTGGTGACTTCCTCGCCGCTTACGGTTCGCGCTGAAGCGGTCTCTGAAGCCGCTGCTGGCCAGCCACTCACATTCGCCGTGTCGGTGCGGTCGAACGCTGAGACACGGCTCGAGAACGTCGCCGTACTTGCCCAGTATCCGTTCGGATTCACGCCGCGTCGTGGGGAGGGGCCGCTGTTCGAGGTTGGTACGCTTGAGTCTGGGGAAGAGAAGACTATTGCGGTAACGGGAACACTTTCGGGAGAAGATAGTGACCAGAAGATATTCCGCTTCACGGGCGGTACCCGTAAAGACGCTGACTCACCGATACTCGCCGTGTCGTACACAACTACCGAGACACTCATAACGCTCGCCAAACCGTTCCTCTCCACGACGCTCTCGGTGAATCATGATTCAAGCAATACACCTGTAATTCAAGCAGGCGTTCCGGTGCAGAGCATCCTTACGTGGGTGAATACGCTTGCCAATCCGCTCCTTGACGGCCAAATAACCGTTAAACTCGCTGGCGCTGCATTCAATCCAGCCTCGGTAAGCGCGTATGAAGGGTACTATCGCTCGTCCGATACATCAGTCGTCTTCAACCGCGAGACCACGGCTGGTCTCGCACGCCTTGCTCCCGGGGACACGGGCAGTGGCTCATTCACATTCGCTGCCAAAGACACCGCCGCACTCGGTTCGCTCAGGAATCCGACGATTACTGCGACCGTATCGGTCTCTGGCCGCCGTGTCGGAGAGTCCAACGTGCCTGAGGCCGTTTCGGCCACCGTCGTACGGACCATAAAGATCGGCACCGAGCTTTCTCTCAAATCGCGCAGTCTCTTCAGTAGCGGTCCATTCAAGAACACGGGCCCGTGGCCGCCAGTCGCTGACAGGGAGACGACCTATACGATAGAGTTCGCACTCGCGAATACCGTTAACTCGGTCGCGGATGCGCGTGTCACGGCAACCCTGCCATCCTATGTACGCTTCACGGGCAATACGAGCCCGGCTGACGGATCGATTACCTACAACGCGACCTCAAGGACCGTTACCTGGAATGTTGGGGACGTTGCAGCCGGCGCAGGGCACAGCACTGCAGCAGAGACGGCATCCTTCCAGGTGGCACTGTTGCCAAGTGTTTCTCAGCGCGGTACAAGTCCTATACTTATGAACGCACAGCAAGTAACCGGTATCGATCGCTTCACGCAGAAGCAGCTCTCGTCTACCTACTCCGAGGTGACGACGTTCACGTCCACAGATTCAGCGTTCCAGTCTGATTTCAGCGAAGTGCGCTAATCCTATCTTTATGGTCACGCTCGATACAATCGTCTCCTATGCAAAGCGCCGCGGGTTCATATTCCCGGGATCTGAGATCTATGGCGGCTTCGCAGGAACCTATGATTTTGGTCCGCTCGGTCTTGCGCTCAAGAAGAATATCGAAAGCCTGTGGTGGCATCGGTTTGTCGATACGCGTGACGACATGTATGGCATCGACTCCGCGATTCTCATGAGCCCAAAGGTATGGGAAGCATCTGGGCACACGACGACCTTCAACGATCCGCTCGTTATCGATCAGAAGACTCAGAAGCGCTATCGTGCGGACCATTTGCTTGAGGAGCAGGGTATCGATCCGACCGGCATGACTATCGAGCAGATGAGCGCCGCGCTCAAGGAGAAAGGCGTGAAGAGTCCTGACGGCAATCCGCTCTCCGATGCTCAGCAGTTCAACATGATGTTCAAGACATCCGTGGGATCGGTTGAGGGTGGAGAGATGCCCGCATACCTGCGCCCCGAGACTGCGCAGGGCATGTTCGTGAACTTCAAGAATATCCTCGATGCGTATCATCCGAAACTTCCATTTGGCATCGCACAGATCGGCCGTTCATTTCGTAACGAGATCGCGCCACGCGAGTTCATATTCCGCGTACGCGAACTCGAGATTATGGAGTTCGAATATTTCCTCAACGAGAAGGACTGGGAGAAAGAATTCCGGTACTGGCAGGACGAGATGCATGCCTGGTTCCGCGATGATCTCGGATTTTCCGACGACGACATACAGGAAGTCGAGGTTTCCGCGGAGGAGCGCGCGCATTACTCAAAGCGCACGCTCGACTTCTATTTTAAGTACCCAACCGGCTACAAGGAGATCGGCGGCATCGCGTACCGCACCGATTTCGATCTCAAGAACCATGAGACAGCGAGCGGCGTAGAGCTGAAGTACCTCGACCCTGAGACGAACGAGAAGCTTGTCCCGCATGTCCTCGAGCCTACCTTTGGTCTCGGGCGACACGTACTTGCAGTACTAGTGAAGGCGTATGACGTGGATGAGCTTGGTGGGGAAGAACGTGTCGTGCTCCGTCTTCCGGCTAAGCTCGCTCCTATTAAGGCCATGGTTTCGCCGCTTCTTAAAAATAAGCCTGAGCTGGTCGCCAAGGCGCAAGAGGTGAGAAAGAGGCTTAAAAAGGTACACCCAGCTATCGCCTGGGATGATAACGGCAACATTGGAAAGCGATATCGCAGACAGGATGAGATCGGCACGCCATTCTGCATAACCATCGATTTCGATACGCTCGGCGAGACACCTGAGCTCATGGACACCGTGACACTTCGCCATCGGGATACAGGGGAGCAGGAGCGACTTTCAGTAGACGAAGCCGCATTCCGCATACAGTCCGCCCTCGCATAATTAGTTCATAGGAGATTTAGGCCCTCGTGCTAGTATTTTTCTTATGGACAAGCACTTCTCAGTCACCATTACTCCGGGCACGATAATCTCAGCGATTCTCATCGGTGCGGCCGCCTTCGCCCTATGGACGCTGCGGGATATAGCCCTTCTTGTGCTCACGGCCATCGTTATCGCGTCTGCGATAGAGCCTGGCGTTGGATTCTTCATACGCTACCGTGTCCCGCGCGTGCTCGCGGTTACGATGATGTACGTCGTGGTCTTCGGCTCGCTTTTCTCCATTGTCTATTTCTTCTTGCCACCGGTTCTTGACGATACGCAAAGCTTCCTCTCCACAGTCCCGCAGTATCTCGACACACTCAATGTTCCCGCATCGTTTGCGACGATCACAGAGACTGCGCGCACCGCTGCAGGGCCTGATCAGGCACAATCTATTTTCGACACGATCTTTGCGTTCCAGTCCGCATTCGCAGACACCACCGGCGGCGCGGTTCGGGTCCTCTCGACCTTCTTCGGCGGCATCTTTGCGCTCATTCTCGTTATTGTGTTGTCGTTCTACTTCGCCATACAGGAGACGGGCATCGACGACTTCGTGCGTCTCCTGACGCCTGCGAAGCATGAGGACTATGCAGTGGGCTTGTGGCTACGTGCTAAGAAGAAGATAGGGCAGTGGATGCAGGGGCAGCTGCTGCTCTCGATCATCGTAGGCGTCATCGTGTATCTGGGCCTCCTCATACTCGGCGTGCCGTATGCGCTCCTCCTCGCGGTGCTCGCGGCTATTCTCGACCTCATTCCGATCTTCGGCTCCTTCATCGCCGGCATACTTGCTGTGATTGTTGCGTTTGCTTCGGGAGGTGTACCGCTCGCGATTGCCGTAGCCCTCCTCTTCTTTATCGTGAACCAGTTCGAGGCGCATCTTATCTACCCGCTCGTCGTGAATAAGGTTGTCGGCATACCTCCGCTCCTCGTCATCCTCGCACTTATTGTGGGAGGAAGCCTCGCTGGATTCCTTGGCGTGCTTCTCTCAATCCCGCTTGCTGCCGCGCTCAAGGAGTTCCTCACGGATGTAGAGCGCAGCAAGCGGGCAAAAGCGGCGCGCGCATAGTTCATCGATCAATGGCTCGCTATATAACCACGACTCTCCCGTACGTGAATGCCGATCCGCACATCGGCTTCGCGCTCGAAATCATCGAAGCTGATGCGCTCGCGCGGGCGTGGCGGCTTTCGGGTGAGGACGTATTCTTCTCGACCGGCACCGACGAGCATGGGCAGAAGATATGGGAGGCTGCAGAGAAAGCAGGGCAGAGCGTGCAGGAGTATATCGACTACTATGCGGAAGAGGTCCGGAAGCTCGCTGGAGCGCTCGATCTCTCGCCGGACAATTTCATACGGACAACCGACGAGGTCCACGTGGCAGCCGCACAGGAGATGTGGAAGCGGTGCATGGATTCAGGAGATATCTATAAGAAAGCGTATACGGGGCAGTACTGCGTCGGGTGCGAGGCATATAAGACTGAGCGGGACCTCGATGGGGAAGGACATTGTGTCCTGCATCCTGGTCTCACGCTCCAGACCCTTACTGAGGAGAATTACTTTTTCAGATTTTCGAAGTATCAAAAAGAACTGCTCGCGTATCTTGGCGAGGAAGGATCAATCGTGCCTGACTGGCGCAGAGCTGAAGCGATCTCATTTGTTGAGAACGGGCTTGAGGACTTCAGCATCTCGCGCCAGAAGGAGAAGCTCTCGTGGGGCGTCCCGGTTCCAGGCGACGACGAGCAGGTCATGTATGTGTGGTTCGATGCTCTCACGAGTTACATTTCGACGCTCGGATGGCCTGCGGATAAAGACGGTCTGTTCGCAACCTACTGGGAGAACGGCACTACCTTGCAGGTAGCAGGCAAGGACCAAGTAAGGTTCCAGTCCCTTATGTGGCAGGCGATGCTCATGTCTGCGCGCATAAAGAATACGGACCAGATTTTCTATCACGGATTCATAAACTCAGGCGGCCAGCGCATGTCGAAATCTCTCGGCAATGTCATTAGTCCGTATGAGCTCGTCTCGAAGTACGGCACCGACGCAACGCGGTACGTGCTCCTGCGCCACGTGCACCCGACCGAAGACTCGGACGTCACCTGGGAGCGTCTCGATGAATGGTACACAGCAAACCTGGTGAACGGACTCGGGAATCTTGTTGCACGAATTATGAAGCTCGCTGAGGCGAACCTCGAAGAGCCGGTTGCCCGTCCCGAGTTCAAATCGTTCCCGAAGGAGTACTGGAACGCATTCAATACGTTTGAGTTCGCGAGCGGAGTTGATATGGTTTGGAAGCGTATCCAGGAGCTCGACGAGCGCATCACGCGTGACGAGCCGTTCAAGCTTGTTAAGTCCGATCCTAAGGCAGGCAGGAAGGCTATCGCTGAGCTCGCTGCCGAGCTGTACGTCATAGGAAGACTGCTTGCTCCGCTCATGCCGAAGACGGGTGAGCTCATAAAGGCTGCAGTCCTTGCAAACAAGAAGCCAGAGAATCTGTTCCCGCGCCTCCCCTAGGTATGAAGTATTTTGATGCGCACTGCCACGTGCAGTTCGATGCGTATGACGAGGACCGGGACGAAGTCCTCATGCGCATGACTGAAGCCGAGGTCGGCGGTCTTGTCGTCGGCGTTGACCTGCCTTCCTCGAAGAGCGCTGTCGCGCTTGTGCAGGACCGATCTGATCTCTGGGCCTCTATCGGCCTTCACCCGAACCACGCACCCGAGGAACCGTTCGATGTGGATGCGTTCCGTATACTCGCAAAAGACCCGAAGGTAGTTGCGATAGGGGAGTG
>CAZNDC010000027.1:0-9044 GCA_964571755.1 uncultured Candidatus Saccharibacteria bacterium | reverse complement strand
CGCTCATTACTCTTCTGACTAGAACATTGCTGGGAGACTAGGGATCGAACCTAGATTGACGGGACCAAAACCCGCTGTCCTACCATTAGACGATCTCCCAATTGTCTTGATGCACAATGCCCTCAATCCATCCATTTATACGCCGGTTTAAGGATGTGCTTGAACGTACTCTAATCCTTATGAGCCCGTGATACAAGTCGGCAACATTCTTTCGATTTGTTTTAATCTTGTCGCGCTTAAAATATACAGAAGAAATAAGGCTCGAAGTGATACCAAGTCGTCGCGCCCACCATTTTTTAAATGCAGGAACTTCCTCTTTCCGAGAATCATGCACATAGAGTTCGAATACGCGATCTTTGTCTTGAACCCCAATCTCTTTCAACCAAGCAAGAAATACAACAAACATATTCGGATCCGAGTTTGTAAAAATGACGCCCGCACTAGGCGTGCTCTGGCACTGCTTTGACCCTTCAGCCCAGTGTAGTGCAGTACCAATCAACCATAATTCCCGCTGTGTTAGCACTCCTACTTCTAGTTTGCCCTGAGTATTTAAAGCATCTATTTCAGATAATCTTTTATTTTTCCGTGCCTGAGCACCACGACGTGCGGACGCCAAACGCAATTTAGTTATGCGCTGTATTTGAGGTTGCGCTAATTGTACTGACTTAAGCCAATCTGAAAGAGTGGACTTGGCTATAGGAATCTCAGCAAGAATTTCTCTATAGGTTTTCCCTTCTTTACGCATCCGTATCGCTTGCTCTTTTTGTGCTGTGCGCATAATAGGTAGTATATAGTTTGGGTAACGTATTTACTACCTTGCTCTGTGGAAAACAATTACCCCCTGCAAACCTCGAGCACTGCAAGCTCGAGTGGGAGTACAGGAACCGGGGAGAATCGAATCCTCGAGGCAGCGTCCAGAAACGCGCGGAGCGTCTCATGGGTTAGCTTTGAGTCTGCTGCCTGCGCAAGCGCCTCTGTTTCTTGGTATACGTCTTCCCCGAGCTCTTCCTTTATCTCAGCCCGCAGCTCCGGCGCATGCCGGATAAGGAGGATCTGTCTCAAATGCTCGAGTACGAGTGTGAGGTAGAGCTGCATATCGATACTGTCGTCCGACGCCTTGCGCACTGCAGTGAGTGCAGCATCAGCATTCCCTGCTGAAAGTGCTGTGGCGAGCGAATGCACAAGTTCATGTCGAGGAGCCCCCGTTGCTCGTTCAGCTTCTTCACGTGAGAGCTTCTTGTCGCTTCCTGCGGAAAGCGCCTTCTCAAGCACGGAGAGCGCATCGCGGTATGAACCGTCCCCGAGCATGGCAATAAGTTCAGCTGCTGATGGCTCTATCATGACGCCTTCCTTCTTCCCGACATCAAGTATGAGCTTCGCAAGTCCTGCGCGCGTCGGCTTCTTGAACTTGAACACCTGGCAGCGGGACCTGACAGTCTCGATAACCTTGTCGAGCTCCGTAGTGGCGAGAATGATAACCACATGCGCTGGCGGCTCCTCAAGTGTCTTCAGGAGCGCATTCCAGGCGCTCTTCGAGAGCATGTGCGCCTCGTCCAAGATATAGACCTTGTATTTCGAAGCGAACGGGAGCGTATAGATGCTGTCACTGAGGCTACGCATCTCGTCGACACCGTTATTTGAGGCTGCATCAAGCTCATAGACGTCGCGATCATGCGTACCGAGTTCACGAGCGAATATGCGCGCGATAGAGGTCTTCCCAAGTCCTCGCGATCCCGCGAACAAGTACGCATGCCCCACCTTCCCGCTCTCTATCTGAGCCATAAGTGGCTTCACCACCTCGTCCTGCCCTATGACGTCTTTGAACGCCTGCGGACGATACGCGCGATAGAGGGACTGATGTGCCATAGGGCCGATTATACCAGCTCTCTCGCCTCTGAAAGCACGAGCTCGAGCTCCTCACGCGAGTTCGTCTCCATAAGCCGCCCACGAAGATCGCCTGCCCCTGGCCAACCGTGTATGAACGCCTTGAAATGCTTCTTCAAAATATGAAAATGTTTCGGGGGCGTGAGCTCAGAGAAGTACTCGGTAAGCTTTCGTAGTGCTTCGAGCCGCTCCTCCATGCCAATCTCTTCGATAGCACGACCCGTAAAGAGCCACGGGTTCCCGAAGATAGCCCGGCCGAGCATTACGCCGTCGCATCCAGTCTCTTCAACTTTCAGCTTCGCATCAGCAAGATCTTTCACGTCCCCATTCCCGAAGATAAGAGTCTCTGGGCTGTACTTGTCCCGAAGCGCAACGACGCGAGGCATAAGCTCCCAATGCGCCGGTACGCTCGACATCTCCTTGCGGGTGCGCAGATGGACGGTGAGCACAGCAGGGTTCTCGGAGAGGAGCTCAGGAAGCCAGGTATCCATAGTCTCCTGGTTGTATCCGATACGCGTCTTTACGGAGACCGGGAGTCCGGATTCCTTCGCAGCCCTAATGATCGCTTTCGCGTTCTCGGGGTTCTTGATCATTCCTGCACCCGCACCCTGCTTTTCGATAGACTTATCCGGGCAACCCATATTGATGTCGACGCCATCGAACCCGAGTTCTGCGCAGAGCTTTGCTGCATACGCCATCATCTCGGGCTTCGAGGAGAAGAGCTGCGCTACAATCGGACGCTCCTTGTCTCCATAGATGAGGTCGCGCATGAGTGGGTTCTCGCTGTCAGAAAGCCCTCCCTTCTCACGCGTATGATAGAGGCCGTCTGCGGACACGAACTCAGTCCACATGACGTCAGGCGCCCCATACTCGGCTATGAGCCTCCGATAGGCAGCATCGGTTACGTCCGCCATAGGCGCGAGTACGTAGACAGGCTTCTTGAGCCCCTGCCAGAACGATTCCATGGAGCCATCCTACCGGCGGAGCCTTTATTCGACAATCTGAGGAGGCTCCAGTAAAGTGCGGGCAGATGTTCCGTGACGGCACATCCTTGAGCTCGAAAGGAGCACAGAATGCGGACCTTTATCCGCGTCGTACTCAGATCGAGCGACGGCGTAGCAGGCATCCGTAAGCCTGGCGAAAGGCGCTACAGCTTTATTCAAGGCGAGAAGAGGGATAACGAAACGGCTCTTCAGGCAGTCCGGCGTATCACCGAAGAATGGACGGGTGTCAAAGTCTACCAACAGGAAGTCGTCAAACGAAAGACGCAGACGAGCCAGAGCGGTTCGACAGGGATTCGGAAGCGGACCCTAACCTATGCGGCTTCTCCGCCAGACGTGCGGATCATGACTCAGATCACGACCCACAGACCGGATGGCTCCGAGTGTTCCATAACACCGTTCGACCCGGCAATCGCCAGGGAGAATCTCCAGCAGAGATTCGTTTCGTTCTTAGAAACGGAGAACCTCCTGAAGGCACCCCGCAGACGCAGGCGCGCATAGGATTTATCCTCTGCGCCCTTTTTCTTTTACATCTCCGGCTCAGCCGCTCCAGTCCTTTTGAAATACCCTTTCCCTTCGAACCTCAAGTCTACGTACTGAATCGATCCATTGTTCAGGTTGAGTTGCGGGAAAATACTTGCAGCCGTTGTAGCTGCCTGCTCTTCGCGACCAAGTACGTACGTAATGCGTGTGCCGCCTGCGGTATAGAGATCAGCTTCGTCGTCGCGAATCGCGAGCGATGTAACCCCGGCATTAAGCTGCTGCATTGCCTTCACGAACTTGAGTGCATCAGGGATACGTGAAGCATACGACACATGCGCTCTGAGTGGCGTGTCTCCCCTCTGGCCGACAATAGGAGCGTATACCTTAAGCGCCGTGGTTGAAGACGCAGTATCAGGAGCGTGTGCAAATACGAGCCCCTCTGCATTCGTTTCATAACAGTTGCCATCTGAGAGCTCAGGAGCGCTGCCACACCACAGAAACGCCTCTGCACGTCCTGCTGAAGTAAGTGTAAGTGTATTGAGACCCTGAGCAGAAATGGAGACCGCTTCGATATCTGGGAACATCTCAAGTACCTGCTTGCGGATATCGCTTTCAGGTATGAAGAAGAGCGAGTTGCGCGGGACGATGAACAGATGGGTACCCTGAAGCGTCCCAAGAGCAATAGACCGTACATCATCTGCATGCGGGCCATCCGCATAAACCTCGTGCATCCGTAGCGCAGGAAGCCACAGGACGTAGAACGTCGCAGCAATGAGTAGAACGGCGAGTACAAGAGCAAAGATCATAAGCGCGGTGCGCTTCTCCTTACGCTGCTTCTTGAGTGGGGCCTTCGTCTCCTTCTTCTGCTTCTTTCCGCGTGCGATTGTTACATTGCGGGTGCTTGCCGGAACAGACGCAGAAGGAGCCTGAGGTGCCTTAGTGTGCGGCTTCATGTCCGCCATTGAACGCGAGGAAGACCGCGAAGCACTTGGCTTCGCGGTTGGGGCGGTACGCGCCCTAGGCGCTATGTCCCAGGACTTCTTTGCCGACATAGGGGACCAGTGCTTCAGGAACGCGGATAGTACCATCCTCCTGCTGATAGTTCTCAACGAGAACGGCGAGGAAGCGCGGGGTGGCGAGCGCAGTGTTGTTTAGGGAGTGCGCGAACCTCAGAGACCCATCCGTATCGCGGTACCTGATATTGAGACGCCGTGTCTGGAAATCATGGAAATAGGACGAGGAGTGCGTCTCACGATACTTCTTCTCTCCTGGCATCCAGCACTCGATGTCGTATTTCTTAACCTGACCGAGACCGAGGTCTCCTCCGCAGTTCACGACAACATGATACGGAATCTTGAGGAGCTGGAGCGCGTCCTCGGCATTCTGCGTGAGCTCCTCATGGAGGCGCACCGACTCCTCGTGCGAAGCCTCGGACAGGACGACCTGCTCGAACTTGTAGAACTCGTGCACGCGAACTAACCCCTTAGTATCTTTGCCGTGCGCACCAATTTCCCTACGGAAACACGGGGAGAAGGAGAAGTACTTCAATGGGAGCGAGTCCTTCTCGAGCACCTCGTCGAGATGGTATGCCATGGTCGCAACCTCAGCCGTACCGGAGAGATATTCCCCATCCTGAGTCTTGTAGAGGTCTTCCTCGCTCTGCGGGAGGTATCCAGTGCCCATGAAGCCTTCACGACGTACCAGAGACGGCACGATCATCGGTGTGAAGCCGCCCTTCTCTATGAAGTGGTCAGAAAGAAAGCGCCAGAGCGCAAACGAAAGGAGTGCTCCGTCACCCTTGAGGAAGTACCCGCGAAATCCCGCTACCTTGGTACCGCGCTCAAAGTCGGCCATGCCCGCCCTGGTCATGAGCTCGACATGATCCTTCGCTGGAAAGGAGAACGACGGCTTCTCGCCCCATACGCGTATCTCTGCATTCTCTGCATCGCTATCGCCTTCCGGAACGGTCATGTCCGGCAGGTTCGGGACCATGAGCATGAGCTTCTGCCATTCCTCAATAGCGACCTTATACTTCTCTTCGATCTCTCCCATGCTGTCCTTCAAAAAGCGCATGGCCTCAAGCAAGGCTTCGCGCTCCTCTCCCTTGGCAAGGGCGATAGTCTGGCTCGCGCGGTTCTGTTCGGCGCGCTTATCATCAAGCTGCTGGCGCAAGGTCTTGCGCTCGTCGTCAACAGCGAGCAAGCGATCGATATCGACCTCGATATGCTTCTTCGCTGCTCCGGCTTTCACCAGGTCTGCGTTCTCTCGGATGAAGTGTATGTCGAGCATGGGACTATAATAAGGAAAGCATAGTATGCCGACCGACATGAGACAACTTGCTCCACGGGACTACCCGAGAAACCTTCGGGAAATCCCGCAGCCACCTGCGCACCTTTGGCTGCGCGGCTCGCTTCCTCCCGAAGGCCATAAGCTTCTTGCGGTCGTAGGTTCTCGGTCGCTTTCCAAATATGGCAGGCAGGCCTGCCAGGAATTAATCGCCGGACTTGCCGGACATCCCATCTCAATCGTATCGGGTCTCGCGCTCGGTGCGGATGCTTGTGCACATCAGGCTGCACTCGATGCAGGACTCCATACCATCGCAATCCCAGGCTCAGGACTTAATGACGAGGTAATCGCACCAAGGAGCAACTTCCCACTTGCTATGGATATTCTTGCGGCCGGCGGTGCACTTCTCTCAGAACAGGAGCCGGACCACGTACCCTTCCCATCGGACTTCCCTTCGCGCAACAGGATTATGGTCGGGATGGCGGACGCCGTGCTCGTGATCGAAGCTGGCGAGCGCTCCGGAACACTCATAACTGCACGTCTCGCAGGCGAGTACAATCGTGACCTCCTGTGCGTCCCGCATCGCATCGGAGACCAAAACGGTATCGGCGCAAACCAGTTCATCAGGCTTGGTGCGGAGCTTGTTACCGAGCCAGTTCATGTGCTAGACGCCCTCAAGCTTTCATAATCCACGCAGGGTCATCGCTTGACCATATATAGGTATGCGAGGTATCTGTTAGCACACATGGCTAAGAGACTTCTTATCGTCGAGTCACCCGCAAAGGCGCGTACTATCCAGCAGTACCTCGGAAAGGATTACGAGGTGCTTGCCTCTGTGGGCCACGTCCGCGACCTCCCTAAGTCGAATAAGGACGCGGTTGATATCGAGGACGGCTTCGTCCCTCGCTATGTCATCTCGCCCGATAAGCGCGAGGTTATCGAGAAAATCAGGATTGCGGCCGGCAAGGCTGAGGAGGTCTTCCTTGCAACTGACCCCGACCGCGAAGGCGAGGCTATTGCCTGGCACGTAAAGGAAGCCGTGGGGCTCAAGAAGCCTCAGCGCGTCGTGTTCCATGAGATTACCAAGGCGGCCGTTGAGGAAGCGATAGCGCACCCACGTCCTATCGACGAGAACCTGCGCCAGGCACAGGAAGCACGCCGCGTGCTCGACCGCATCGTGGGATACGACCTCTCGGGACTTATCTGGAAGAAAGTGCGATACGGGCTTTCAGCGGGGAGAGTCCAGTCCCCAGCGCTCCGTATCATCGCTGAGCGTGAGCGTGAGATAAAGGCATTCGTTCCCGAAACCTATTTCACCCTCGACGCTCAATTCAAAGCCAAGGGCGGCGAGTTCCCTGCAAGCTGCGTCGAGGAACCTAAGACCGCTGAGGAAGCAAACCGCATCGTCCTCGAGGGACGCAAGGCTTCGTGGACCGTAGCTGAGGTAAAGGAACGTGCAGAGGAGCGCCAGCCAAAGCCGCCGTTCACCACCTCAACCTTGCAGCAGGCAGGCTCGACGCGTCTCGGGTTCTCGCCGTCGCGCACCATGCGCGCTGCCCAGAAGCTCTACGAAGCCGGACACATCACGTACATGCGTACAGACTCCGTTAATCTCGGACAGGACGCCATCACGAAGATCGGCGAGGTTGTTACGGCTGAGTTCGGCAAGGAGTACGCAGAATCCCGCGTCTATAAGACCAAGAGCAAGAATGCGCAGGAAGCCCATGAAGCAGTCAGACCTACCGACCCGTCTCGGAAAGTAGCGGGCGCCGCACCAGACGAGACCCGTCTTTACGAGCTCATCCGTACTCGGACACTGTCCTCGCAGATGGCCTCCGCGAAGATGCTTCGCACGAGCGTCAAAGCGAAAGCTGACGCCGAAATACCGCTCTTCTCAGGGAACGGCTCGCGTGTCGTGTTCCCGGGATGGCTTGCCTGCGATACCGCTGCACGCGGCGAGGATGTCGAGCTTCCGAAGCTTGTGGAAGGTGAATCACTTACGTTGCTTTCGCTTGGCTCGCTCGAGAAGCAGACCGAACCACCGAACCGCTACACTGAAGCAGGGCTCATCAAAGAGCTCGAGAAGCGCGGCATCGGCAGACCATCGACCTATGCGTCAATCATGAAGACCATTCAGGATCGCGGCTACGTCGAAAAGACCGGACGTACCCTTACCCCAACCGCAACCGGCATGGTTGTCTCTGGCTGGCTCGAGGAACACTTTGCGCACTATGTCTCCGACTCGTTCACAGCTGAGATGGAAGACGAGCTCGACGAGATCGCCCGTGGCGAGCGTGGGTACGAGGCGACCCTAACCGAGTTCTATACACCGTTTGCAAAAGCGGTGAAGGCAAAGGACGGGCTTCCTAAGGCAACATCGCTCGGTCCTGTTCCAGAGGAATTCACATGTCCTTTGTGTTCAGCTGTTATGGAGTTCAAGCTCGGGCGCGGCGGTATATTCATGAGCTGCACCCGGTACCCTGAGTGCGAAGGTGCGCGCCAGGAGGACGGCACCGAGCTCAAGGGCGACGAGCCAATTGGTATGGACCCGGTGTCGGGAGCACCTATTTATATAAAGACTGGCCGCTACGGACCATACGTTGAGATGGACCTCCCTGAGGAAGAGGCTCCCGTAGAACTGACGAAGACCGGCAAACCGAAGAAGACACGTGGACGTCCTAAGAAAGCTGCTCGTCGTGCGAGCGTTCCGCCGGGTACCGACCTCGCGTCAATCACACTCGCTGACGCCCTTCACTATCTCTCCCTTCCCCGCGAGCTTGGGCTTCACCCTGGCACCAGCAAGCCCATCATGGCGAACGTTGGTAGGTTCGGTCCGTATGTCGGACACGATGGCGAGTTCCGTTCGCTCAAGGGCGCGGACGACCCGTATACCGTCACGCTCGATAGGGCCGTTGAAATTCTCGCAGAGCCGAAGCGGCCGCCGAAGGGTGTCGACATCGTGCGCGAAGTCGGCAAGCACCCGAAGACCGGAAAGAGCATAACGCTCTACAAGTCCAAGGCCGGACTTTTCCTCAAGAAGGGGCTGCGCCGTATCTATCTTCCCGAAAGTCAGGATGCCGATGCGCTTACGCCGCTTGAGGCTGGAGAATATTTGAAATAAAAGGCCCCACGCAAGCGCGGGGCTAAAAGGACCGAAATCTTTAGCGGCATCCCTCGAGGACAGGGACTACTGCTCTCTCACCAACGATTCGACCGGCAGCATCGAGTTGATGGCCGCTTCGGTCAATCACGATGCCGCGATTGCAGGCTTGCACGCGTGCATGCTCGGTCAATTCGATTCTGAGACGGTCGTTCCGCTCTTCCTCAGACTCAGCTTTTGCGGCTGGTCTTTTCGCCATGGACTTCCTCCCTCTCCATTGCACTCTCGCA
>CAZNDC010000026.1:0-9075 GCA_964571755.1 uncultured Candidatus Saccharibacteria bacterium | reverse complement strand
TCGTGAACCTTATGACCGCGGCAGGGGATACGTTTCTCGAGTTCGGCGGTCATGCCGCATCGGGCGGTTTCTCGGTAGCACCCGACGCAGTATTCGATCTTGAAGAACGTCTTGCGAATGCGCTTAAGTCTATGCCGAAGCAGGATCTGGCTCAGGATGCTCTGGCTGATATGCACATCACTCCCGAAGGTGCGACTACCCTGCTCCTCAAGTCCCTAGAAAGACTCGCGCCGTTTGGTATGGGGAATCCGAAACCGACATTCGCGCTCCATGACGTTCGTATTGAAAGGGTCTCGTGGTTCGGAAAGGCAGAAGAGCATTTGCGTCTTCATATCGGACGCGGGCATGAGGAGTTTCCAGAGGTGCCGATTGAGGCCATTACATTTTATGCGAAGCGCGAGCTCGGAGACATGTGCGGAAAGCTCGAGGCAGGTGCGCGCGTGCACCTACTCGCATATCTCGAGCGCGATCAGTTCTCAAGAGGGCAGCCGGTGCGCCTGCGCATCGTTGCCATCAGATAGGGCCGGTGCTATGGTACGCCTTCCGTTAGTGGGAGGAATGGATGAAAAGTACATTACGGTCTGCCAGTCTCGACTGGCTGATTAAGAGTCTCGAAGAAGCAGAGCCCGCTTCACTCGACGAGCTATCTGAACGACCTGCTCACGAGAAAAGGCTCGGGTTTGAGTCTGAGGCTGGCCTACGAATGACCACTCTATTCCGCAAGTTGTCGCGGAACGGAACGGAAATAAAAGACCCCGAAACGCACCGTCTTGCTCGCGAGGCGGTCGAAAAGCTCCGTCTTCTCGATCGGCGCATGAATCTGGGCGAAAAGGCGGAGGGCGTAACGAGATTCAATCTGTACCGAGACGGTTCTATCACCGCCAGGAGTCGAAAATAACTGGGCGCGAGAAACGCGACCACAATCGAGCCGGGAAGTCTTAAAACGAGACCCCGGCTTTTTCCTTAGTATTGCTATACTCATCTCATGAAATTCACGCTCTATGCTGACGGAGGTTCTCGCGGCAATCCAGGACCTGCGGCGGCGGGCGCGATTGTTCGGAACGAGGATGGGAAGACCGTTATAGAGGTATCTGAGTTTCTTGGGCACACAACGAACAATGTGGCTGAATATACTGCAGTCCTGCGTGCGCTTGAAAAGCTTTCGGAACATTTAGGATCGAACGCTAAGAACGCAGATGTTTTGGCGCGCATGGACAGCATGCTCGTGGTGAAGCAGATGAAAGGAGAATGGAAGCTTAAGCATCCAGGTCTTAAGCCGCTTGCGGGAAGGGTGGGAGAGTTCGTGTCTCTGTTTCGGTCCGTATCATTCGAGCATGTGTATCGAGACTTTAATAAGGACGCCGACCGTCTCGCGAACGAAGCGATGGACCGAGGGGTCTAGGGAGCTGCTACCATTGTGGAATGAGTAGGGTACTCCTCCTCGTTGCTTTTCTTGGATTTACGAGCGGTATACTTTGCCGCTCACTTCTCCATTTCTCCTGGCAGCCGCTCCTATTCTTAGTACTGGTTTCTCTTGTTGTACTCGGTGCCTGGTTACTAACGAGACGTAGTGCGTATGTCATCTGTTTGACGTTCCTCCTGGCGGCTATCTTTGGTGCAGGGCGCGTAATGATCGAACCAGAGGATATTCCGACTGCGTTTATAGACCAAATCGGAACGGAAGTAACTCTCGATGGTGTGGTCGTAGCTGATCCAGACATACGAGAGACGAGTCAGCGCGTGATAATTAAGGTACCAAGCACCGACAAGGATTTGAAACTGCTCGCCGTCGCTCCTCTGTATCCAGAACTCAAGTATGGAGAACAGGTGCAAATTAAAGGGACGCTCGAACGGCCAGAGGCATTCGACACCGAGGGCGGGCGAGTCTTTAGGTACGACCGTTTCTTAGCGAAGGACGGAGTCTTCGTATTGATACAACGAGCACACATTGAAGTACGTGAGCCCGCATACGGGATTGACCGTCTGACGGGAATGCTGTTTACAGTCAAACATGCATTTCTCACAGGGTTGTCACAGGCACTTCCAGAACCGCATGCATCTCTAGCGGGCGGCCTTATAACAGGGGGCAAACAGGGGCTCGGGAGCGCGCTTCTTGATGCGTTCGTCGTGTCCGGTCTCGTGCATATTGTAGTTCTGTCCGGGTATAACGTGATGATTGTCGCGGAAGCAGTGTTGCGCATGTTTAGTTTTCTCCCGAAGCGTTCTGCGGCAGGAATCGCAACCGCCATTATTGGGGCGTTCGTACTTGCCTCCGGCGCAGGAGCCGCAAGTGTGCGCGCTGGACTCATGGCAGGATTCGCTCTGGCCGCTCGTGCAACTGGCAGGACATACGCGGTTGTTCGCGCGCTCCTGTTTGCGGGATGCGTAATGCTTCTTATTAACCCACTGCTGCTTGCGTATGATCCCGGGTTTCAGCTTTCGTTTATAGCCACGCTCGGTCTCATACTCGGGGCCCCGATAGTTTCAGCGCGGCTCACGATTATCACCAGCGCATTCTGGCGCGATTTAGTATCAGCTACTATTGCAGCACAAATTTCAGTACTTCCATTGCTGTTGTATCAGACGGGTCTTTTCTCGCTCGTATCGCTTCCTGCGAATATTCTTGCGCTGCCTCTCGTACCCCTCGCGATGCTGCTGTCTGCGGCAGCAGGTTTGGCGGGTCTAGTTGCGGGGCCTCTTGCTCCGCTCTTTGGACTCCCCGCGTATGCAGTCCTTTCGTATCTTATAGCCATAGCAGAAATATCGGCGTCGCTCCCGGGTGCAGCGTTGTCAGTGCCCATGTTTTCGTTTGTGGTGACCATTGCTGCATACGCAGCGCTTGCTTGGCTCGTGTACGTATCCAAAGAGCACGCCTCGTCCTGACGCGATATACAACGCAACCAAATAAGTCAGCTAGGCTGCTTTCGCGAGGCGCCTCTCAACGGTTGCCCAGTTCACATTCTCAAGGAAGGATTCTACGTACGTCTTCTTTTCCGCAGGAATATAGTCAACCATGTATGCATGTTCCCAGAGGTCAACCGCGAGGATGATGGGGAGACCTGCGAGCTGTCCGAGCTCGTGATCGTTCACGAACGCGGTGTGCAGCGTTCCCGCTACTGCATCGAAATACACAACCACCCAACCTATGCCGCGTGTGCCAGCGACTTCGTGTAAGTGTGCAATGAAACCGTCCCAGCTGCTGTATTTCTCGGTCGCTACGCTCACTAGATTTCCATCGACGTCTGCCGCGAGCGGCCCGCCCTCAAACTGTTCAAAATAGTACTCGTGCATGCGCATGCCATCAAACTCGAAACCGAGACGGCGGCGCAGCTCGTTCATAACAAAGCTGTTGCCCTCAGCGTCCTCCTCACGTAGTTTCTGAATCTTCTCAAGTATGAGATTCACATGCTTCACGTAGCCCTGGTAGAGAGCGAGATGAACATCTATCTGCTTCTTGGAGAGGCCCTTGAGTTCAGGTAGGTCGAACGTGCGTGCGGTATACGTCATAGTCTGGTGATTAGGTTGCCCCAGTATAGCGCCTCGGACAATGAGCGTCTCATGAGTATGCTGAGGGCATGAGAACGTCCATCCCGCGACCACTCCTTTGGCTTATGCTCGTCGTGGCCCTCGGGGTTAATGCGATAGTGCTCGCGGCATTCTTTCTTCCGAACTCCGCTCCGCAGGGGCTTCAGGTTTCGTTTCTTGATGTTGGCCAAGGAGATTCGATTCTGATAACGGGTCCTACCGGTATCCAGGTACTTATTGATGGAGGCAAGGACCGGTCGGTGTTGCGACAGTTGCCCCAACTTATGGGACCCCTTGATCGCACGCTCGATATGGTCGTCGCGACGCATCCGGACGCGGATCATATTGGCGGACTTCCCGACGTGTTCAGAGTGTATCGTGTCTTTTATTTCGTCGAGCCTGGGCGAGTGGGCGATACAAGCTTTTATGAACGGCTCGACGCTTCTGTTGTTAGCGAGGCAGGGCAGAAGACGATACTCGCACGTCGCGATATGCGTATTCACCTTGGCGATGGAGCATACGCCGACATCTTGTTTCCCGAGGGAGATGTAGAGAAGCTTCGCGAAGCGAACGATGCGTCTATTGTCATGCGCGTTGTGTATGGAGAGACCGAGTTTCTGCTAACCGGGGACGCGCCGATATGGGTTGAGGACCGTATCGTGTCAGCGTATGGGACAGCACTTGAGAGCGACGTGCTGAAAGCAGGGCATCATGGCTCGCGCACTTCGACGGGAGCTTCTTGGCTTTCCGTTGTCGATCCGGAAATTGTTGTTGTCTCGGCAGGAAAGGATAACTCGTATGGGCACCCACACCCGGAAGTACTTGAGCGGGTTACTGCCTCGGGCGCATCGGTTGTCTCAACGATTGATGAGGGGACGATAACGTTCGTGAGTGATGGCAGCGACGTACGTCGCAAATAGATAGCAAAAGAGCCGGCGAACCGGCTCTTTCTAGATAACTCCTGCTTTCTTGAGTGTGGCGTGCGCGCCGTTCTTCTTTATGTGGCGCATGCCCTTGGCTGAAATGTCGACGAGGACTGCCTTGCCGAGTTCCGCAACAAAGATGCGGCGCTTCTGGAGGTTCGCTTTGCGGCGCACCTTTCCGGTTGGGTTGAACTGGGTAGCACGCGTCCGGTTGGAGTACCGTCCGCCAATCTGCGTGCTCTTTCCTGTTACTGCGCATTCGCGTGCCATAGTTCCCGCATGCTAGCATACAGGCACGTATTTGGGCAACCTGAGCTATGGAAACCGCTATTTTAACTGTCATCATCCTCATTATCTCGGTCGTTATCCATGAGGTAGCTCATGGATGGGCTGCGAACGCGCTCGGGGACCCTACGGCCAAGCTACAAGGCCGCCTGTCGCTCAATCCGACCCGGCACATCGACCCCGTTGGTTCCATCCTTGTTCCGGCCCTCCTCGTGCTCTCGAACTCGGGCTTTCTCTTTGGTTGGGCCAAGCCGGTGCCGTATAACCCCTACAATCTCAGAAATCAGCGCTGGGGCGAGGCAATCGTAGGTTCTGCAGGTGTCCTGACTAATCTTTTCCTCGCAGTCTTGTTCGCAGGAATCGTACGCGTTGCGGATGGCGCCGGCATGATGGAGTTTGCGATGCTCGCAGCAGTTGTGGTATCGGTGAACCTCTCGCTCGGTCTCTTCAACCTTCTTCCTATTCCGCCGCTCGACGGATACACAGTATTGCGCGGCATCTTGCCATACCGCATGTCGATGTCGCTCCGCGATTTTGAAGACCGCATTAACCGTGGCGGCATCTTCTCCTTAATCGTTATCCTCTTCCTGTTCTCGTACTTCCTCTCCGCACCGTTCGGCGCGTTCGTCTCATACGTGTTCCGTATTCTTGTAGGTGTCTAGACCTTCTTCCATGAAAGATTTCGAGAACAAGATTCAGTCGCATCTCGAAGAGCGTGGGTGGGATGGGCTTCGTCCGTCTGACGTGGCTAAGTCAATCATGATCGAGGGCGCAGAGCTTCTCGAGGTATTTCAATGGGACAACGAGTCTCCCGAGGAAGTGCGCGCGAATGCCGAGAAGATGACAAGCATTAGGAAAGAGCTCGCAGACGTCATGATCTATTGCTTCGATATGGCCGTGATACTTGGCATCGATGTCGAGACGATGCTTAAGGAGAAACTTAAGCAGGTGAGCGAGAAGTATCCAACCGATATCTTTAACAGGGAAGTACAGGGTGCAAACCCAGGCACGGAAGACCAGTATCGGAAGATAAAGGAAGCGTATCGACGGGAGGGCAAGAATTAATATGTCTACGTTCGTCGATCTCTCGGTAGTGCTTGATGAGAAGACGCCGGTGTATCCGGGAGACCCGGCTACTTCAATTCTTCCTGCAGGAGTTTTGTCCAAGGACGGATACTGCGACCATCACGTATCTATAGGTACGCACGTCGGTACACATATGGATGCTCCGGCACACATGCTTGAGAGCGGGAAGAGTCTTGAACAGATTTCGATAGAAAAGTTTGTCGGGCGCGGCGTGTATGTGCGAACCGGAAAGGACATTAATATTGAATCCTTCAAGGAGGCTGAGTTACAGGAGGGCGATATCGTACTCGTGCACACGGGCATGAGCGACGAGTACTACAGCTCTTCGTATTTCGAGACATACCCTGTCCTTTCCGAAGAAATCGCAGAGTATCTCATCGAGAAGAGGATCGCTGCTGTGGGTCTTGATACCTGCAGTCCCGATAAGGCGCCGTTTCCTATACATAAACTTTTGCTCCAGAACGATATTCTCATCATCGAGAACCTCACGAATCTCGCTGCTCTCGAAGGAAAGGAGTTCAGAGTCTATGCGTTTCCCATAAAGCTCGCGCTTGATGGCGCTCCGGTGCGCGTTGTGGCCGAAGTGCAGGACTGATTAGGTATATCGAACAGTTGTTCGATATACTGTAGTGATGCAGAAAGACCGGAAGACGAAGGTGCTCGCGTTCTATCGCGCGCATAAGCGCATGCCTTCTATCACGGAGCTGATGGCGCTTTTCAAAGTTGAGTCGAGAAGCTCGGCGTTCTATATCGCGAACCGCCTCGTGAGCGAGGGAGTGTTAGAAAAAGATACAACCGGAAAGCTCGTGCCTGCAGGCTCGCTATTCTCCGCCCCGCTTGTTGGACGCATACGGGCCGGGTTCGCCGCTCCTGCGGAAGAGGAGCTCGCTGACACGATTTCTATCGGGGACTATCTTCTGAACGATCCAACCGCGAGCTATCTCCTCAAGGTAGAAGGGGACTCGATGGAGGGAGCCGGGATAGTTGAGGGAGACATGGTTGTGTTTGAACGCACGCACAACTATAAGCCGGGCGACATTGTCGTTGCACTCACGGAGGACGGCTACACGCTGAAGTATCTAAGGAAGCGTGGGAAGACCTTCTATCTTGAGGCAGCGAACGATCGGTACCCCGATATCTATCCGAAGGAAGGAGAGATCAAGGGTAAAGTAACGGCGACATTTCGTAAGTACGCCTAGTATGGACAGGAGCAGCTCGTATCCTCGGGCCATACTCCATTTCGATGGCGACTCGTTCTTCGCATCCGTCGAGCAGGCGAACGATTGGCGGCTTTGCGGGAAGCCCGTAGTTACGGGAGCGGAGCGTGGTGCCGCGACATCGCTCTCGTCTGAAGCGAAGGCGTACGGCCTCAATCGAAGTATGCCTATGAGCGAGATACGGCGTCTCTGTCCGAGCGCAGTTATCGTCTCGTCTGATTACACGGCATACTCGATCTATGCGCGTCGCATGTATGCAATCGTGCGGGAATATACGGACTTGGTCGAGGAGTACAGCATCGACGAGTGCTTCGCCGATATTACAGGACTCGATGAAGTGTTCGGCAGTTCGTACGAGGAGATTGCGATGCAAATCAAGGAGCATTTGGAAGAGAGCCTCGCAGTGACGTTCGGCGTGGGCCTTGCTCCTACGAAGACGCTTGCGAAAGTCGCATCAAAACACCATAAGCCGGCTGGGTTTACGGCGATACCGCTTGAAAAGATTCCAGAGTTTCTCGGCCAGACACAGATATATGACGTGTGGGGCCTCGGCGGAGCGTCGAGCGTGCGCTTGCGGAAGCTCGGCGTTGTTACGGCTCTCGACTATATAGAGAAGGGCAGTGGATGGCTCAAGGACAATGGCTTTGTGAAGCCGCAGCACGATACCTGGCTCGAGCTCCAAGGGCGTCAGGCACTTCATCTTTCATGTGGGGCGCATGCCGCTCCGCACTCTGTTATGAAGACTCGTACGTTCACGCCCCCGTCTACAGAACGGAGCTATATATTCTCGCAGCTCTCGAAAAACGTTGAGGCCGCATGCGCAGCGGTGCGGAAGCATCATATGAAAGCACGTGCGTTGAGTTTCTACCTTAAGACGCAAGAGTTTACATACCATGGCGTGCAGCTTGAGTTGCCGGTAGCGCTCTCGGCGCCTGGCGAGATTTTGGAACATATCGAAGCGAGGTTCGACGAGGTCTACGCTACTGAGATTCCGTATCGCGCGAGTGGCGTTACGCTGCGGTCTCTGGTTAGAGATGATTCAGTAACACTGGACCTCTTCGGAGAGTATCGACAGATTGCAACCAAGAGAGATGCGTATGGAGCGCTCGATTCTTTGAATAAGAGGTACGGGCGCAATACGGTGTTTCTGGGCTCGAGTATGCGGGCACTTACTGCGGTCGACCGGTCGCGCAAGGGAAGCGCGAAAGCAAAGTCGTTCCTGCTCGCTGGTCCACAGAAGAAGAAATCTTTGAACATACCGTACCTAGGAATTGCAAAGTAAGAAGCGGGGCATTGCCTTCTCGGCTCCTGGATGCAATATGGTCTATATGAGCGCTCTCAAAGACTTCGTACGCCGTCTCGCGACCGTTATGCCCGCGCTTTTTATACTGCTCGTGCTTGGCGCAGTGTCTATTGCTCTCGTAACGGCGCCCCAGTTGCCGGAGGGCAGCCTCCCGGCGGCCGTACTCCCGGGTGCCGTCTTTGCCCTGACGAATTCCGAGCGGACCGAGGAAGGAATCACAGCGTTTACGCGCAATACGTTGCTCGATCGGGCGGCGCAGATGAAAGCGGAGGACATGGCGAAGAAGGGATACTACGCACACGTATCGCCCGAAGGCCTGACCCCGATGCACTGGGTTGAGAAGGCAGGGTACAACTACCTCATGGTTGGAGAGAACTTGGTTGTGAATCGTGACAGTGCGAAGGAAGCGGTTGATGCGTTCATGGGCTCCACCGGACACCGTGCGAATATTCTGCGCTCTGAGTTCACGGAGATTGGTGTGGGAGTCGCGCAGGGAACCTACAAGAACAAGCCCGCGACATTTATTGTGCAGATATTCGCGAAACCACGTGCGCAGGCACCGATAGTTCAGCCATCTAGGCCTCCTCTAGCTGTGGCAGTTGCGAAGGTTACGCCGCCGCCCGCGTCCAAGCCAGTTCCTGTACCGGTTGAGACTAAAATTGTTACGGAGGTGAAGAAGGTTATCGCCCCGGTCATAGCAACACTTCAGGCAACGACGACGTTTGCGACATCAACA
>CAZNDC010000025.1:960-9105 GCA_964571755.1 uncultured Candidatus Saccharibacteria bacterium | reverse complement strand
ACATGCCTACGAATCCGCCAGGAAACCGGCGGAGTCTCACAAGGACGGAGGCACAGGTGCTGCATGGTTGTCGTCAGTTCGTGGCTTGAGCTGTTCCCTTCAGTGGGGTAACGAACGCAACCCCCGTTGTCTGTTATATATTTCAGGCGAGACTGCCCCCTCACGGGGGAGGAAGGTGGGGATGACGCCAGATCAGCATGTCCCTTGATGCCTTGGGCTGCACACGTCATACAATGGGTGGTACAGAAGGACGCAATACGGCAACGTGGAGCAAATCCTAAAAACCATCCTCAGTTCGGATCGAGGTCTGCAACCGACCTCGTGAAGTCGGAATCACTAGTAATCGTGGGTCAGCACACCACGGTGAATACGTTCTCGAGTCTTGTACTCACCGCCCGTCAAGTCAGGGAAGTTGGGGGTACCCGAAATCTTGCTTTACGCAGGACTACGGTAAATTCAATGACAAGGACTAAGTCGTAACAAGGCACGGCTAGCGGAAGCTGGTCGTGGAACATATCCAATCGGAACGAGTTAGCCCGAAAGGCGCTCATCCGGTCGATGCATGGGTGCTAGATGCTGGGAGGCATTTCAGGTCGGGCTTTGTCCCTCCAGAATTACTTCTCAGCATCTAGCATCCATGCGAGACATGATACTCATCTCTAAATGGTATTCGGACGCCGGAAAAACGTACCGGTAGGTTGGTAGGAGCGCTCAATTGACGCTCGTACCGGTCTGAATAGGCGGAACACAAGAGTGCTTCATCTTCTTACCTGAAAAACCCCGCGCGGAACGATTCTCTTCGGAGGATTGTTCCGCACGGGGTTTTTCTATTTACGTATTATAGAATTATGATATAATTAATCTGTCGGGTAACCCTTGGTCGTAAGGTTGTATATGTTCGGTTTTTTACACGCGATTGTTCTGTTCGACGGTCCTCGGAGCAGTCTGCGTAAGATGAGTGGAAGACGGTGGTATCGTATCAAGCGCAACCGCCACAGCCTGAGTTCAAGGAGCCATCGCCGCCGGCTCTGGATTCTTGATAGCGCAATGCGGCAGAGCGATGAGTGCATCCTTGCCGTGGATTATCGGTCGGATGCGAGGAGGGAACGGGACGATGCCCGTGAACGTGCTGAAAAGGAGCACAATGACCTGCTCATGCGCCAACGCATGGAACGCATGACCGGCAGGTCGTCTACCTGATCTTTCGAGGCCTGTTGCAAGACAGGTCTTTTTCTTACACTGACGACACTTCCATTGCCTTGAGAGCAACGCGTGCGACAGCTCGTCGCCAGATCCTTGCTTTGTTCCTGTGGCGCTTCTGCTTCTCAGACGGAGTGGAGCTCCGGGAGTCCCGGAGACGTTTGGATTCACGCGTAGTTCCGCGATGCACCATGACTATCGGTACTATAGCGTGGCGGGAAGGGGATGGCTGGAACGAAGTGGGGATTTCTGATAGTATCGCCTAGTCCGCCTTCGGGCGGGCGCTAGCAAGCGTAGCTCAGTTGGTAGAGCACCCGACTGATACTCGGGCGGTCGAAAGTTCGAATCTTTCCGCTTGCACACTATGGACCTTCAGGTAGGGGTGAAGGTGATACTCCAGAATCGCGATGGAGCGGTGCTTCTTCTCAAGCGCTCCGAACAACTTTATAAGGAAGTGAATAACCCCTGGGACATACCCGGTGGGCGCATCAACGTGGGCATGTCGCTCATGGAAAATCTTGAACGGGAGGTTAAAGAGGAGACCGGTCTCTCGCTTTTATCTGTTCCGGTTCTTCGAGGTGCGCAGGATATTTTGAAGACTGATAAGCACGTTGTGCGCCTTACGTATACAGCACTCGCTGAAGGCGATGTCCGTCTGAGCGAAGAGCACACGGAATACCGATGGCTCCCATTTGCCGAACTCGCGACGTTCCCAAAGCTCGACCGCTACGTGCGCGAGCTTGCGGAGGAGGGAAGGCTTGGGCTTGGTTAATTCTATTTTTGTTGTATTCTGTTTCCAGACGATACCGTCTGGAACAACATTCGGAGGACGATGTGACTCTCGCACCAGATTCGAAAGTCGGAAGGCAAATCTGGGGCGGGAAGTACCGCCCCGGCATCGAGGCCCATCGCCTCGAACACGAGAAGGACCCTGAGGGGACCATGGTCTCGTGGGCGAGCGCGCTCTATAGCGGGCGCATGATCGACCGCTATGCTGAAGAGCTCCTCCTGTATCTTGAGGAGACCGTACTCCCGTCCTTCATGGGCCGCGATATCGAAGAGTTCGATGTCGACCCCCGGAAAGCCGCGGACAAGGCGGACGTCCTGTCCACCGTGCTCGCATGGGCGGCCCGGCACACCAACCCGTACTATGACGTCTACGATGACTTCGTCAACGAGACTTGTCGCATCGCACGGGAGGGGAAGCGATTCGCGGAGCGGCACTATCGCATCGGCGATCACACCTATCCGCTTCTGCTCCTGACCTGCGTCGAGACGTCGCATCGGTGGGGTGGAGGACAGCGCACCTTCTTGCTTGACGAGGTCATTGATCTTGTCGAAGCAATCGAAGACCCGTACCAAAAGGCGCGTGTGTATCGGAAGCTCGGCATGCTGTGTCGGCGGTTCGGGTACCTGTTCGTCAGTGGCATCGGGTTCGGCTTCAAGGCGATCTTTATGCCGGGCTTGCCACTCGCTGTGCGCGCCAAGAGTGTTGCTGGCCTGCTCGGCATCGAAGCCTGATTTCCAACGCGTCCTCTCGTGAGGCGCGTTTTTTCTATACCCACCTGCTCGAGAACGAAGCTTCTTCTGCCGGTATACTGCATACATATGCGAGATATACTCATCGTGCTCGGAATGTGCGTCGCTGCCATCGGTGTCGGAGTTTTGTTCTATGTGTACGGACCGGCAGAGATACGCGAGATGCCGTCAACAACTCCAACGGAGAATCAAGGACAGGCGAACGCAAGCGGTGCTGTTGCTGAAGACGTAACCGTAACCGTGATCGATGCCGGTACGAACGCGGGTGCCGCCTCCGAACGCAAGAACATAGCTGCGTATGACAAGGATGGACTCGCTCGTCTCTGGAGCATGGCGCATGCAACCGACGGCACACCTCTCCCGACCGTCGACTTCTCGAAGAGCTACGTAATCGGCGTGTTCGCGGGCACGAAGCCTTCTGGAGGCTATAGTATCGAAGTGTCGCGCGTGAGTGATTCAGGAGATACGCGCACCGTTGCTATTACGCTCATGAAGCCCGGGAGCGACTGCATCACGAGCCAGGCCATCACGAGCCCGTACCAGATTGTCTCCGTCCCGCTCTCGAACGCTTCGCTCTCACGCACTGAGAATACCGTTGAGACCTCTTGTCAGTAGCCATTCTCGGGGGATGCGCTAGGATGCATTCATGGATGTGCGCTCCTCGCTTCAGGGCAAAAAGATAACGGTCATGGGGCTCGGGCTCCTTGGCCGAGGCGTCGGCGACGCCCGTTTTCTCCTATCCCAGGGAGCCGAGCTCATCGTTACCGATATGAAGTCGGCCAAAGACTTGGAGACTTCGATTGAGGAGCTTTCCAGCTTTCCGAACGTTGCGTTCGTACTCGGGGAGCATCGTCTCGAGGACTTCCGTGGACGAGATTTCATACTCAAAGCGGCGAGCGTGCCGCTCGATTCCATATATATAGAAGAAGCGAAGAAGGAGGGGACGCCTATCAAGATGAGCGCATCATGGTTCATGGAGCTCTCCGGGCTGCCGACCATCGGCATCACGGGTACGCGTGGCAAGTCCACCGTTACCCACATGCTGCACGCTATACTCGAGCGTGCGGGGAAGAAGGTGCTCCTCGGCGGCAACGTGCGTGGTGTCTCGACGCTGGCCTTGCTTGAGGAAGCTACACCGGATCATATCGCGCTCTTCGAGCTCGACTCGTGGCAGCTCCAGGGCTTTGGGGATGCTCGCATGAGCCCCGAGCTCGCTCTCTTCACGACCTTCTACCCGGACCATCTCGCGTACTACAAGAATGACATCGACGCGTACCTTGCGGACAAAGCCAATATCTTTCTGTACCAGAAACCTGAGGACACGGTTATTCTTGGGGATCAGATGGCATTCACCGCTGTAGAGACCTACGGGGAGCGCATCGTATCGAAGATCATCGTCGTGGAGGAGAGTCTGCTGCCCGCGGACTGGGAGCTCCT
The DNA here is from genome assembly GCA_964571755.1 of uncultured Candidatus Saccharibacteria bacterium. GTDB lineage: Bacteria > Patescibacteriota > Minisyncoccia > Phycocordibacterales > Phycocordibacteraceae > C7867-001. Next base: position 4,929 of record CAZNDC010000025.1, on the reverse strand, counting down.
TATTCCGGGCGAGCATAATCGCTACAATGCTGCGCTTGCACTCGCTGCCGCGCGCGCTCAGGGTATTCCTGATGAGACGAGTCGTGCGGCACTCGAGTCGTTTCTTGGCATTCCCGGGCGTCTCCAGCTTGTTGCGTTTACGAACGGTGTATCGTTCTATAACGACACAAACTCAACGACCCCTGAGGCGACCATCGTCGCGCTTCACGCGCTGCTTGAAGAGACCAGGAAGGGCATCATCCTCATCATGGGCGGCTACGATAAGGGGCTTGATATGAAGAATCTGCTTGAGCTTGTGGGAGAGAGCACGAAGCATGTCTCACTCTTGGCGGGCACCGGAACTGAGCTCATCCGCGACGAGCTCCCAGAGGCACAGGTGTTCGACACGCTCGAGAGTGCAGTTACGGACGCAGTTGCGCATGCAGAACCAGGCGACATCATACTCTTCAGTCCGGCATTTGCGTCCTTCGGCATGTTCACGAACGAGTATGACCGGGGAGACCAGTTTGATGCAATAGTTACAGCACTATGAGCAAGCTCAGAGGAATCACACGTGTTCACATGATTGGTATCGGCGGCATCGGTATGTCGGCGCTCGCGCAGTACCTGGCTGATCACGGGGTGCGAGTAACGGGTTCGGACCGCGAACCGAGTCCGGTGACGGAGCTCCTTGAGAAGAAGGGCATTCGGGTGCTGCTTGCCCAGGGACCTGAGAACGTGCCTTTGGACGCTGAGATTATTGTCTACAGCGAAGCGGTCTGGGCGGACAACCCCGAGCGCATGCGTGCAAAGGAGCTCGGCATTGAGGAGCGCTCGTACTTTGAGATGCTCGGCTTCATTTCGCTCGAGAAGCGTACGGTTGCTGTGGCCGGTACGCATGGGAAGACCACTACAACTAGCATGCTCGCGAGGATACTGAAGGACGCAGGTGCGTCACCTACCGCAATTGTTGGGAGTCTGGTACGCGATTTTGGATCTAACTATCTCCCAGGGAAGTCGGACTGGCTTGTTGTTGAGGCGTGCGAATACCGCAGGGATTTCCTCACCCTTCAGCCGGAGGTGCTCGTCGTGACGAACATAGAGCTCGATCACACCGATTATTACAAGAATCTTGCGGATGTGCAGAATGCGTTCCGCGCACTCATGGAGAAAGTGCCTCCAAACGGCATGATTGTTACTGATACCTCGAGCATAACCATCGCGCCTTTGCTTGAGGGGCTCCAGGCGCGCGTGGTTGATTACACGAAGGAGGCGGGCTATTCAACCCGGTTCCCAGGCGAGTTCAACCGCATGAACGCGCGCGCAGCAACTGCGGCGGCGCGCATCGTGATGCCTGAGATTCAAGAAGATACGCTGCGCTCGGCGCTCGGCGCGTTCGAAGGGACGTGGCGCAGATTTGAATACAAGGGAAAAACGAAGCAGGGAGCCGATGTCTACGACGATTACGCGCATCACCCGACCGCAGTCGCGAAGACGCTCATCGAGCTGCGCAAGAAGACGGACAAGAAAATCTTCGTTGCATTCCATCCGCATCTTTACAGCCGCACGCGCGACCTGCTCGAAGATTTTGCGCGCGCGTTCACGGGAGTGGACCGCGTTCTTATTGCGCCTATCTATGCCGCACGGGAGCCGGATGACGGGTCGGTCTCGAACCAGATACTTGCTGACCGGATCAAGTGGAACGGCGTCGATGCAACAGCGGGCACCTTCGAGGAGATACAGCACTTCCTTGAGACAACTCCTAAAGATGGCGACATCGTTATGACCATGGGAGCAGGAGATATTTATAAGGTAGCTGATGCGCTTGTCGCGTAACGGTATGGGAACACTTTCTGTTGTCGCCACGCCGATAGGCAATCTCGCAGACATTACGCTGCGCGCGCTCGAGACCCTGAAGCAGGCCGATGTCATCGCCTGCGAGGACACACGCGTCTCTTCAAAGCTCCTTGCACGCTACGACATCCAGAAGCCGCTCCTTATATTCCACGCGCAGAGCGGCACTCATGCAACCACCCGCATCCTTGCGTTGCTCGCAGAAGGGAAGCATGTCGCGCTCGTGACTGATGCAGGGACACCAGGAATCAGTGACCCGGGGAGTGCGCTCGTGCGGCAGGTTAGGGACCGCCTACATGGCGAGGTCCGTATCGAGGCGCTGCCGGGGCCCTCGGCAGTTGCTACCGCGCTCTCAATCGCGGGTGTTCCCACTGATGAGTTCACGTTCCTCGGGTTCCTGCCCCATAAGAAGGGACGCCAGACCCTGTTTCGAGAGATTGCCGAATCGGAGCGGACCATGGTCTTCTACGAGTCACCACACCGCATAGAGAAGGCGCTAGCCTCGCTCGCTGAGGTGCTGCCTGAGGGCCGGAGAGTCATTGTGCTGCGGGAGCTTACCAAAATGTATGAATCGGTCGTTGAGGGGACCGCAGCAGAGATGAAGGCCCATTTTGCGGCCCATCCCGGGGAAGTTCGGGGCGAATTCGTGGTTATCGTAGCGAACTAACTAGCCACATACGGTATACTTGAGGCATGTCCCGCGAAAGCATGCTCATACTCCTCGGCATACTCGTGATGCTGTCCCCGTTCCTGGGTCTTCCGCTGTCCCTCCTTGCCTGGCTCCTTCCATTTCTCGGCCTCGTGACGCTCGGTATCGGCATCTCGCTTCGCACTGAGCGCACACGAAGCGCGAAACCTGCCATTAGTTCCCATGAAGTCCCTCCATCGCTGGCTTCGTAGCACCGTAGCAATCCTGCTCGGCATTGGACTCCTCATAGTGTTCGTGGGAGTTATTGTCATACCGTTCGCACTCGCGACGACCTACGATCGAAACGCCTCTGAGGAGGGCAAGAAGGAAAAGGCACCGAAGAAGGTCGAAGTGCCGAAGTTCAATAAGGAAGCGTACGACGCGCGTATGATTTCAATTGCGAATTACGCGTCCACTACCTCGACGACCACGCCCCGTCTCTGGCCTCCCAAGACCGCATACCCAAACCCAGGCGCCATCCTTCCAGACAAGCGTATCATTGCGTACTACGGCAATTTCTATTCGAAAGGCATGGGCGTGCTCGGCGAGTACCCGGAGGACGTGATGCTCAATATGCTGCGCGCTGAGCAGCGGAAATGGGAAGCGGCTGATCCAGCGACACCGACGATGCCCGCCATTAACTACATCGCCATAACGGCGCAGGAGCTCCCGGGCAAGGAAGGGAAGTACTTGCTTCGTATGCCGGACACGCAGATTGATAAGGCGCTCGAGGTTGCGAAGAAAGTGGACGGCATTGTCATCCTTGATATTCAGATTGGCTTCTCGACCCTGGAGCACGAGCTGCCGATGCTCGAAAAGTACCTCGCGATGCCGAACGTGCATCTGGGTCTCGATCCTGAGTTCCATATGATCGGCGAGGATCCGCCAGGACACGTGATTGGTTCGTTCGATGCGAAGGATATTAACTACGCCGCTGAGTACATGGCGAATCTCGTGCGCGAGCACAACTTGCCTCCGAAGGTGCTCATCGTTCACCGCTTTACGCAGCGCATGGTTACGAACTATCAAAACATCAAACCGCTCCCTGAGGTACAGGTTGTCATGGATATGGACGGATGGGGACCGCCTGCTAAGAAGATCAATACCTATAAGCAGTTCATCTACCCCGAACCGGTGCAGTTCACAGGATTCAAGATCTTCTACAAGAACGACCTGAAGCCCCCCTCGGAGCGCATCCTCACGCCTGCCGATCTCCTAAAGCTCACACCGCAGCCGATGTTTATTCAGTACCAGTAATCAGGACTATGATTCCGAACCGTTCTCCCTGGCTTGCTCAACTCAATCGTACTCGCCCTGCAATTACGCTCTCAGGTGATCTCGCAACAGATATCGCCGTTGTCGGTGGCGGCAACACAGCCGTCGAGGAAGCACTTTACCTCGCCAACATTGCCAGCCATGTGACGGGGATCCACCGCCGCGAGAAGTTC
>CAZNDC010000025.1:0-950 GCA_964571755.1 uncultured Candidatus Saccharibacteria bacterium | reverse complement strand
ATCGCGGGTGCCGTAACGGCATACTTCGCCTTACGAGATACCATGGATACAGTCGTGCTGATTGAGGCTGATAAAGTCGCGCACGGTGCGACGGGACATAACGCCGGCCAGATTGTTTCGTACTTCGAGCGCCCATTCGAGACGATTGTTAAAGAGTTCGGACTTGAGATGGCCAACGAGGGCCAGCGTGCAATCGAGTCTGCGTGGGGACTTCTTGACGAGATCATCGCGGACGCTGCGCTGCGTACCCCAGCCTATCGTTTTACTGGTTACGCAGGCTGCGCAACTCCAGAACAGCTTGTTGAGCACCTCGAAGAGAACAAAGACCGCGTTGCAGGCGGTCTCGTTGCGGATACGATTCTTATTGCAGAGGAGTCGGGCTGGCACGAAGATCTCCCGCTTGATTACAAAGATCTCTACTCAGCCGTGCCGCAGAAGGACATTCTCGCACTCCTCGAGACCGAAGATACGCGCTACATGGCCTGTATCTCAAGTCAGAAAGGCTGCATGAACAGCGCGCTCTTCACGGAGGAGCTCGTCGGCTATATGCTTGCGGAGTTTCCTGGAAGATTCAGTTTGTTTGAGGAGAGTCCGGTTACAAAGGTGTCGCTCACGGAAGATCGCGCACGCCTTGAGATTGGGCCGTATCGTGTTGAGGCCCGACGCGTCGTCTTGTGCACGAACGGCTTCGAGCAGTTCCATATCGAAAACGAGTCGGGCAGCGATATCGATACGAAGTTTCATCATCTCGTGCAGGGGCGCATCGGCTACATGGCCGGGTACCTCGAGTCCATGAATGCCGCACCGACTGCGCTCTCTTACTTCCCGAAAGACGGCCCGGTTACCGGAGACCCAACCGGAGAGAGTTATTTCTATCTCACGCGCCGGCCGCATGGCGAAGACGTCGGAGAAGCGAAGAACCTGGTGTGCGCGGGCGGCCCTGAGCAGGT
>CAZNDC010000024.1:0-9207 GCA_964571755.1 uncultured Candidatus Saccharibacteria bacterium | reverse complement strand
GCCATTTGGTTAACCGGTGTACGGGTCCCGTATGCCTCAGGCTTCACGGTGTCGAGAATAGCTGGTGTCGCACGGCCGGTGCGCACGCTCGAGAGCTCGCGGACGAGCCACTCCTCGGTCTCCTTGATGGAGGCGTCGAGCTTGGAAAAATCGAATGATGCCATATACGGCCTAGTATATCACTTGAGTAGTCCTTCCGGCATCACGATACGCAGATGCTCAAAGATGAGCTTCAGCGGAGCAGAGCGCTCGTGCATGATTGGCATGAAGCGGTCAAGATCCCGGAGGAGAAGGTCGAGCTCCTTGGTGTCCCCCTTCGCTTTCTTTCTTACTGCGTATGCGACGAGCGTAACGCCTTCAATAATACGTATCGCGTCGAGCCGCGCTGCCTGCTTCTCTTCGTCCTTATCCGCCTTCGATCTGGCGAGCAGCTTCGTTACGATCTTTTCCCGTGCGGCAGGATCAGCTTCGAGAAAATCTCGAGCTATCGCTGCAATTTCCCCGTCTTCAGGAGAGAGCGAGATAAGACGCGAGAGGAGCGTCGGCAAGAGCATCCCTTCTGCAGGGATAACAAGAAAGAGTGTTGTGCCCTCGGGCGGCTCCTCAAAGGTCTTTAGGAATGCGTTCTGGGCCTGGCTAAAGAAGCGTCCCGTGACGATAATGATCGCCTTCTTGTCCCCTTTCGTTGGGGCCTGTGCGGCAAAGACACTGATCCTTCTCGCATCATCTATGGAGAGATGGTCGTACTCGAATATCGTGATATCTGAGCCCTCCTCAGGAGAAAGGCCGAGATACTCCTTGGAGAAGCGGTAGGCAGCCTTAATTCCCTCAGATTTGCTGCCGCTATAGACATACGCATGATGGGCCATTCCCCTAGGATACCCTGGTGCTAGACTTCTAGCATAGGAGGTAACGGACGAACTATGAATACAAAAGTGGTCACAGGAATAGTAGTGGTACTCTCGCTTGCAGTCGTCGGTTGGTGGTATTGGGCGGCTATGGTGCCTTCGGCTCTCGCGCCAGCTGATACCGAGAATCCCGAGGAGAGTGTGAACAGTGTTGCGGTATCGGATGAAGCAGCGGCAACGTTGCTTGCCGGCACCTGGCAGAGCAAGGAGGATGCCCGCTTCAGGCGCGCCTTCGCTGCTGACGGCACGGTTACCGACAGCTATGAAGGTATCGCTGAGGCAACCGTAACCGGCCAATGGAGCTTCGTCACGGACCTCGCAGGAGAACAGCAGAACCTGCCGGTCGTGAAGGATGCGCGTGTGCTCAAGATTCAGCTCCCTGAGGAGGTGCTTTACTTCGCCATCACGGGACTCTCAGAGACTGATCTCTCGATGATCTATCTCATGGGCAACGGGTCGCTTGAGTTCAAGAGGATTAATTAGCTGAGTAACGGAGTAGCAAACGAGCCCGCACGTGCGGGCTCGTTTGTCATTGACTTTCATAGGTATAAATGTTATATTGGTAGAGAACCTAGACCATTTCGGCCGTAGGTGAGCTCAATGGAGATTGGCTAATGGCCACGATACGTGTGATCGCCGGCCGGCATGCGAACGCGGAGGGCGTCCAACATCCGGAAAACGACCTGGGTCGAATCCTCAGCACAAAAGGCCTCATACAGGCCAGAAAACGTGCCGCCACACTGGACACCCTAGTGTTCAGTCGTGTCTTGTCATCTCCCGCGGTGCGGGCGGTGCAGACAGCAGCCTTTGTCACTGACCGACGGTACGACAGCGTCGAGAGGATTCCACAGCTCTACACGCCCGAAGGGGCTGACGGGCTGCTGCTCGACAAGATGTTCCATCGGCTCGGCCACAAGCCGATACGCGCATACATCGGCCACGAGATGGACGACGGTTGCGTGATGCGGTTCTCGCAGAACGCGGGCGCCGCCATTGACGACATCCTGGCCGAAAGCGACGAGGATGAAACCATGGCCATGTTCGGCCACGGCGTCTTCATGCCCCTGGCCTTCCTCTCCCTGATCCCGGAAAACCAGACGGAACTCCGTGACAAGCTGCTCGATCTCAATCTGGGCGAAGCCGAAGTGTTCGAGGTCATCATCACCGATGGCATCGTCACCGAGGTGAACCTCCTGGACTAGGTCGGCAACAACACAGAGACGATCTTTCAACTTGAGCCCCTGATGCAGTAATGCGGATGGGGCTTTTTTATACTTGCTCAATAAGTGCTACCAGTGGCTTCCATTATTACCATCACGACTTCCTCGCCTTGCACAGCGCTATCGATAGATATCGTGAGTCCCAATCTCATAGAGACGCGCTCTTTTCTTATCAACGATATCAAAGATAATTCTGTAGGACTGGTTTACTGAAAAAGCATAGAACCCAGCAAGTGCACCTGAAAGCTTATGGGTCTTGAGTCGCGAATCAAAAGGGTCCGCTCGGAAAATCGCCTCCTTCTTTTCCGCTGCGTTCTGTACGGCTTCGGGGAGCTTCTTATACTGCCGCGCAAACTTAGCAGAGTAAAGAATCTCCATAGGGTTTAGCGCAGCTCCCGGAGCGAACGAAGTTTCTTCCCCTTTCCTTGATCGAAGTCGTTTCGTGTGCGGAGCAGTGTCTTTGCCAACTCACGCTCTCGTTCTTCGCGAATGAGATGTCGAAAGTACTCGCTCACGGAAGCGAAGCCCCGACTTTTGACGCTTTTCTTCACTTCAGAGGCAACCTGTTCTGGGAGCGATACGGTTACTATGGTGCGCATGTATTACACAGTATACAGATTGTAATACAGGAGTCAATAACTCCTACCTCTTGCTTTTGATGCTCTTCTTATAGGTATCCAAATGCTTGAGCGCAATACCGGTGCCGCGTGCGACGCAGTAATAGGCATCCGGCGCGAGCTTCGCTTCGACGCCGGTGCGACGGTAGACGAGCTCGGGAAGGTTTCGAAGCTGGCTCGTGCCTCCGGTAAGGATGATACCGTTGTCGATGATATCGGAGGCAAGTTCGGGCGGCGTGTCTTGGAGAACCTTGCGCACCGCGTTCATCATCTCGCGCAATTCCCTGCTCATGGCCTGCACTACCTCATTGGTCTTGAGCTCAACGGTGCGTGGGAGTCCCGAGACGAGATCGCGTCCTTTGATGGACATCGTAAGCTCTTCCGTAACAAGGACCGCGGAGCCTATCTGTATCTTGATCTCTTCGGCGGTCTTGTCTCCAATAGCGAGGTTGTACTGCTTCTTCACGTAGTCGATAATCGCGCGGTCGAGCTTGTTGCCCGCGACCTTCACTGAAGTCGACGCGACGATACCGCCGAGTGAAATCACGGCCACGTCGATCGTGCCGCCGCCGATATCCGCAACCATGCGGCCGAGCGCTTCCTGAATCGGGATGCCTGCGCCGATAGCGGCAAGGATCGGCTCCTTCACAACATATGCGTCCGATGCCCCTGCCTTCACTGCAGCCTCGATAACGGCGCGCTTCTCGGTAGAGGTTACGCCGGCAGGAACCGAGACGAGCACGATCGGCTTGAAGATATTGCGGCCGAGTGCCTTCCTGATGAAGTAACGGAGCATCGCTTCCGTCACACGGTAGTCGGCAATAACGCCGTCCTTCATGGGGCGGTAGGCCTTTATGGAGTCCGGCGTGCGACCAATCATCGCCTTCGCTTCTGTACCGATAGCGAGCACCTTATTCGTCTCAGTCGAGACTGCAACCACCGAGGGCTCGTTGAGCACAACACCCTTCCCGGGCACGAAGACGAGCACGTTCGTGGTGCCGAGGTCGATGCCGATGCGCGGAGAGAAAAAAGACATGTGTCCCGTACTATACCGCGTCCTAAGCAGGTGGCGCAAAAGCGTAGTAAAAGGAGTGAGAGAGGTATAGAATACGCCCCATGACCAAGAACGAGGAAAGCAGCTTCGTCGTCGAAGGCGGGCACACCCTTTCAGGGACCGTCGTGACCAACTGCTCGAAGAACGGAGCCGTCGCGATGCTTGCCGCGTCGCTCCTTAATAAAGGAACAACCACACTTCGCAGGGTCCCGAAGATTGAGGAGGTACACCGATTGATCGAAGTACTCCGCTCTATTGGCGTATCCGTAGAATGGCAGGAGCGTGACCTCGTAATCCAGACCCCGGAGACTATCTCGCTCGACACGATCGATAGCGCTGCTGCGGTGCGCACCCGGAGCATCCTTATGTTCATCGGCTCCCTCCTGCATCATTTCACTAGCTTTGATATCCCGCAGTCAGGAGGCTGCACGCTTGGCGAGCGCAGTGTCCGTCCACATCTGTGGGCGCTTGAGAAGTTCGGTGTTTCAATCGAGACCCTAAGCGACCGCTTCCAGGTGACGCATGACGGCTTAGCTCCAGCAGAGATCGTGCTCTATGAGTCGAGCGATACTGCGACCATCAACTCCATGCTCGCTGCAGCCGGGATCGAAGGGACGAGCGTTATCAAGTACGCATCCGCGAACTACCAGGTCCAGGAAGTCTGCGGATTCCTGAAGGCGCTCGGTGTCGGGATAGAGGGCATCGGCACGACTACTCTCTCGATAACCGGCAAGAGCGACATCCGCGCTGACGTCACCTACGCCATCGGCGAGGACCCAATTGATGCCATGTTCTTCATCGCAGCGGCCGTGACCACGCATTCGGCACTCCTAATCCGGAACGCACCGATTGAGTTCCTTGAGGTTGAGCTCGCCGTACTCGAGAAGATGGGACTCTCCTTCTCTGTTACCGATGCTGGCATCTCTGAGAACGGCATTACGAAGCTCGCCGACCTGCATATCGAACCATCTGACCTGAGCGCATTCCCTGAGAAGATTCATGCGCGACCATACCCGGGACTCAATATCGATAACCTTCCGTTCTTTGCTGTTATCGCGACACAGGCTGATGGGGACACCCTTATCCATGATTGGGTCTACGAGAAGCGCGCTATTTATTACACCGAGCTCGACCGTCTCGGCGCAACTACGCTCCTGCTTGACCCGCATCGCATCCAGATCTCAGGAAAGCGCCGTCTCAGAGGTGCTGAAATCGTAGCGCCGCCTGCGCTCCGTCCTGCGACCATCCTCCTCATTGGCATGCTCGCGGCTTCAGGCAAGTCCATGCTCCGCAACGTCTACAACATCCATCGCGGATACGAAGACCTCGTGCCTCGCCTCCAGGCCATAGGCGCAAAGATCGAGTCCGTATAGCCCCTCAATAAGGGGTGTAGAGTAGGGGCATGTACGTCGTTGATGTCATCCCCTTTTCTAAGGGAGCGCCTCCCGGAGCGCTCTCGTATAGAACTGCACTCAGTCTCGTTCCAGGGACCCTCGTCTCTGTTCCGCTTCGGAAGAAGCGGGTGCGCGGCATTGTGGTATCCGTAACCAACGTACTCGAAGCAAAAGCACGTCTCAAGAGGGCAGACTTCTCGCTCTCCGGAGACCTTGAGGAGATTGGTACACTCCCGCACGAGCTTATCGAAGCGGTACGCGCTACCGCCCTCTATCACGGCGCATCTATGGGCGCGACACTCTCGCAGCTGCTTGAGGGTATGCTGCCTGAAGAGATACCGGCTGCATTCGCACGCGGAAAAGAATTCACTCTCGATACTCTCGAGGAGCGCTCTCTATTGCGTATTGATGCGTACCGCAAACATATCCTCGCAACTGCAGGAGCGACGCTCCTCGTAGCTCCAACGCTCGCGGAAGCAGCGCGATTCAAGAATGCGTTCAAGGATATGAAGCCGCTCGTGCTCTCAGGAGCGATCACGCCCGCCAAGCGTGATGCGGTGCTGGCTTCCGCACGTGACGCAGTCGATCTCGTTATCACGACACCCGCCTTCGCGTACGTACCCATACCAAACCTCGGACTCATCATCGTTGATCGGATAAGTGCCGGCACGTATCGCTTTCAGAAGCGGCCGTACCTCAATATGGTGCGCGCACTCCAGGCACTCGCGCAGGCGCGTGCGCTTCCTTTGATACTCGGGGACTTCCCGCTCCCGCTCGAATACCGCATGGAGCGAGCGCTTTCAACGGAAGGACTTGGGACACTAACGATGCTCGACGTGAAGCAGGAAGAGGAGAAACAAGGGACAACCTTCATGGCTGTGCCCCAGGTACTGCGAGAGAAGATTGGGAATGCTCTCAAGAACAAGGGTCGTGTCGTTGTACTCGCAGCCCGCCGCGGGTACGCGCCTGCAGTTGTGTGCCGGACCTGTGGAGCGAGCGTGAGGGACGCCCAGGGACGCGCACTTACGCTTGCGACAGAGAAAGGAGAACGGGTGCTTCGTACGAGTGATGGCAAGACCTTGCGGGACGCTGATGCTATTTGCGACATGTGCGGCAGCTGGAACCTGCTTCCGCTCGGCATCGGTGTGGAGCGTGTGGCAGAAGAGCTGAAAGAAGCACTCCCCGATGCTCCACTCATACGGTTCGATACCGATAGCATCCACACGCCCGCACAAGCGAGAAAGGCCGCGCTTCTCATGAAAGAGCCGGGCACCATAACCGTGGGGACCGAGTTTTTGGTGCCGTGGCTTGAAGGAGAGATCGAACTTGCCTGCGTCGCATCTGCAGACAGCCTGCTCGCGCTCCCTTTCTGGAGGAGTCGCGAACGGTTCCTCCGTCTCTTGCTTACCCTCCGGGAGCGTGCAGCCGAGACGCTCGTTGCAACAAGGCGCGCGGACGAGACTGCGCTCCTCGCGGCACTTGATCCAGAGCACGAGGAGTTCTTCGCAGAAGAGACGATGCTCAGGAAAGCGCTCGGCTATCCTCCGTTCGCTACACTCATAACGTTCGCCTGCGTCGGGCCGCTTGCACAGCTCGATGCGGCAAGTACACACATAAGTAATCTGTCTGCGTATCCAATCTCCGCACTTCCGGACCGGGCGCTTGGGAAGGATCGCTTCGCTCGCAGCTGGATTCTCTCGCTTCCTGAAGGAGCGTGGCCGGATGCCGAGCTCTCTCAGAAGCTTTCGTCGCTCCCGCTTTCACTACGCGTCCTGATTGACCCTGATTCCCTGCAGTGATACAACACACGGGCAGCGCGTTTGTATTGCTGCCGGGCGCGAGGCTCGGGTTCCCGAAGGCCCGATACCTCGTCGCACAGACAAGGAGCGTGACACCTCCCCTGCGCACGGCGCCGCTAAGATGCAAGTACGTTCTCCAGATTTCCAACCCGGACTGACAGAGGATGACCCAGGTCTCTGCGGCGCCAACCCGCCTCATATAATGAACCTTCCGAACTGGCCTCCATGGTCGGTTCTTTCTTTTTTGCTATAGTCCCGGTATGTCTATCATCGTCCAGAACGGCGAACCGGTCCTCCGGAAAGTATCTACTCCTGTCCCTGAGGAGCTTTTTGGTACATCCGAGCTCGCCGGGATACTCGACGATATGATTGCAACACTCGATAAAGAGCTCGATGGTGTCGCGCTCGCGGCTCCCCAGATAGCCATCCCGTACCGTATCTTTATCGTCCGGTATGACCGCATTGTCCCGCCTCCTCCTAAAGGAGAGCCTGAGCTTGTCCCTGACATAGGTGTCTACATCAACCCGGAGTTCGTGCGCACCTCGAGGCGCAAGCTCGAGATGGACGAGGGGTGCCTCTCGGTCCGCAACATATACGGGAAGACCAGGCGCTACGAGCGTGCGACGGTGCGCGCCCGTGATGTTGAGGGCTCTCGGTTCGAGCGGGGCGGAGGCGGCATACTCGCACAGATATTCCAGCATGAGACCGACCACCTGGACGGCATCCTCTTCATCGACCATGCAGACGATATAGTTGAGATACACCGCACCCATGACGACGCATAAGCCGTTTCTTTTCTTCGGCACGCCCTACGTTGCTCGCGACACGCTTGCGATACTCATGGAGCATGGGTTTGTTCCAAGCGCGGTTATAACGTCCCCTGACGCCCCGAAAGGTCGCGGATTGACCCTCACACCCTCCGAGACCAAGACATGGGCGCTTGAGCACGGGCTCCCCGTCCTCACCCCTACGAAGCTTGATGCTGAGACAATCGATACCCTTCGTTTGTACGGATGCAGGTACGCTGTTGTCGTAGCGTACGGGAAGATACTTCCCCAGGCGCTCATCGACACCTTCCCCGAGGGCGTCATAAACATCCATTATTCGCTCCTGCCGAAATATCGCGGTGCGTCTCCCGTAGAGACGGCACTTCGAAACGGGGACCAGATAACCGGCATCGCCATACAGCAAATGGCATTCAAGCTCGACGCCGGAGCAATACTCGCTTCCAAAGAAGTAGCGATACTACCTGACGAGACCACACGCGAGCTGCGGCCTCGGCTCGTAACGCTAGGCGCAGAACTTCTTGCAGAGCTTCTCCCCGCATACGAAGCGGGCACGATTGTTCCAGTACCTCAAGACGAGGCGGAGGCCACGTTCTCAGGAAAGATTAGTAAGGAGAATGGGCGCCTCTCTCTTTCTAATGATGCGCAGACCAACTGGAATACCTACCGCGCCTATGCTGAGTCCCCCGGCACGCATTTCTATATGGAAAAGGATGACGCCACGATACGCATGAAGATTCTATCTGCCGCATTCAAAGACGGTTCCTTCGTGCCCACGCGCGTCGTGCCAGAAGGAAAGAAAGAGACCGCGTACGAGGAACTCGTTCGCGCAGGCTTTACGCCGCTCTAGGAACCGAAGCCGCGTAGGAGCGACTTGATTGTAGCTCCGCCACGGCGCGCCAAGTCCTGCTTGCGCTTGTTCGCGTTCCTGAGCTCTGCACCAAGCTCGCCCACTGCCTTGCTGATAGCTACCTCGATACTCTCCTCGATTGCTACTGCTCGGAAGCGCTCGCCATCGAGGTCAAAGTTAATCTCAGCGCGCCAGATGCGGCCAGATGCATGGGCCTCGGTCTCCTTACCGAGCTCGACATAGGCTTGAGCAGTCTCGTCGAGCTTGCCGATGTATTTCTTCAGGGCGCTTATCTTTTTCTGAGCGAATTTGCTTACGGTTGCCGGAAGGTCATAATTGGTTCCCTTGAATTGAATTTCCATGGTTGGTAGTTGGTTATCCTGGGCTTGGTAAGGTTCGTTCGTATTGCTCGATTGAGTTTACACCGGAACGGTAAAGGTTTGGTGAAGGTACTCCACGATGTCGTCCGACTCATACATCTCCTTGCCATGCTCCTCGTCTACGAGGTACGGCATCTGGCGCTTCCCGCCACGAACAATGAGTTCCTCGGCAACGCCTGAATCAGCAATGTTCTTTAGGT
>CAZNDC010000023.1:0-9723 GCA_964571755.1 uncultured Candidatus Saccharibacteria bacterium | reverse complement strand
ACGACGACGTTCGTCGGCGGCAAGGGCAAGAAGGCTGACATCGAGGCGCGTGCCGCACAGCTCGCCACCCTCGCCAGCCAGACGACCTCCAAGTTCGACAAGGAGAAGCTCGAGGAGCGCATCGCGAAACTTACCGGAGGCGTCGCAGTTATTCGCGTAGGTGCCGCTACCGAGACCGAGATGAAGTATCTCAAGGACAAGATTGATGACGCCGTGAAGGCAACGAAGGCGTCTATTGAGGAAGGCATCGTGCCGGGCGGGGGTACTGCGCTTGCGAAAGTCGCGAAGATGCTCCGCGTTGAAGACTGGGACTTCGATACGAAAGACGAGGAGACTGGATTCGCTATTGTTGGTCGTGCACTTGAGAGCCCGCTTCGCCAGATTCTTGCGAACGCTGGAAAGGATGACGGCTCCGCTATCGTTGAGCGCGTGCAGAATGCGAAAGGATTCGCAGGCTACGACGCACTGAAGGGTGAAGAGGTAGCAGACATGGCAGAAGCCGGCATTATCGATCCGCTCAAGGTAACGAGGAGCGCGGTTGAGAACGCAGTTTCTGCTGCAGCCATTCTTCTCACCACTGAAGCGGCGGTTGCTGATATTCCAGAGCCGAAGCCAGCGGCTCCCGATATGGGAGATATGGGCGGGATGGGTTTCTAAGATAGATGCACAAAGAAAAGCGCCCCGGACCGGAAAGGTCTGGGGCGTTGTGCGTTTGGGATTACAGGGCTCCGTGGCGGTGCGCCTCATCGAGGAGCGCTTCAGCTTCGCGAATGTCGATGGAATGCTCGTGCTCCTTGTACCGGAGCCAAACAGTCCACACGGACGCGATGATGCCCGTGAGCACAATTAGCAGGACTAGTAGTCCAGCAACGAGGTTAATGTGTTCGGGCGCGAACATCTGCACGCGCCAGTCGAAGACTCGCTCTATCGCAGCCATCTCGTGGTCCAAACGGTTGGGCATAATGGTTCTCCTTCCCCATATCGACCTTACCCCTCGCTGCGCATCTCGGCAACCACACTTGCACCCTTTTGCGGACGTTCTACAATGTACCTATGACTATCCTATATATCGTTCTAGGCATACTCGCCCTTGTTGTTCTCTGGGTGGTGTTCTCGTACAACGGCTTCGTCTCGCTCCGTAATCGCGCGAAGGAGGCGTGGTCCGACATCGAAGTGCAGATGAAGAGGCGCTATGACCTTATCCCGAACCTCATCGAGACAGTAAAGGGATATGCCGCACATGAGAGTCAGACCCTCTCGAAAGTAACCGAGGCGCGTACAGCAGCCATGGGTGCACAGACTGTGGAGCAGCATGCGGAAGCGGAAAACATGCTCACGGGCGCACTCAAGTCGCTGTTTGCAGTATCCGAGGCGTATCCTGACCTCAAGGCGAATACGAACTTCCTCGAACTTCAGCGCGAACTCTCTGACACCGAGAACAAGATTATGGCTTCCCGCCGCTTCTACAACACAAACGTTCAGACCCTCAATACTGCTATCGAGCAGTTCCCGGGCAACGTGATTGCCGGAAGCTTCGGCTTCGCGCAGATGGAGCTCTTCGAGCTCTCTGAGAGCGAGCAGGCTGCTAAGGAGCCGGTGAAGGTTGCGTTCTAGCTAAGGGCATGGAGACGCCCGTTCCGGTACACAACGAGCTACACCGTATCGCGACGACCGGTATCATTTGGCGCCTTGATGCGGATGCGCGACGGTATCTCATTACGAAGCGTGCGCCGCATAAAAAAGTGTGGCCGGGCAAGTGGACGGTCCCGGGAGGCGGCCTTGAGGTCAACGATTACATCAACGTTGGTGCGACATACCAGAATTCAGAGAGTCCTCAGTGGTACAACGTGCTTGAGCGGGCGCTTCTTCGTGAGATTAAGGAAGAGACCGGAGTCGAAGTTGATGATATTAACCTCTTGCAAGATGTTGCGTTCATCCGTCCGGATGGGATTGCTGTGGTCGTCTTCAGCTTCTATTGTCGGTACGTGGGTGGGGAGGTTGTCCTTGATGAGGACGCAACCGAGCACGCGTGGGTCACAGCGAAAGAGGCCCAGGGATATGAGTTTATACAGGGCATCGAGAAGGAAATAATGTCAGCCGAAGAACGTCTACTTAAGTAAGAAACAGAATGGCAAACCTCTACCAAGAACGCTCTCATAACGTATTCAAGACCTACCTGCTCATGGCTGGATTCTTGATTGTGGTCGTCGCTATCGGCTGGGCAGTCTCTTGGTACTACGACTCCCCCGCCATCCTCTACGGCGCCGTTATCTTCTCGCTCCTCATGAACGTTGGGAGCTATTGGTTCTCGGATAAGATTGCGCTCTCGATGAACGGCGCGAAGCCTGCGACGCGCGCGGAGCATTTCGACTTCTATACGATTACGGAGAACCTCGCCATAACGGCAGGGCTCCCGATGCCTAAGCTCTATGTGATCGAGGACCCGGCACCGAACGCATTTGCTACTGGACGCGACGAGAAGCATGCAGTTGTCGCGGCAACGACGGGGCTCCTCTCTATGATGACGCGGCCTGAGCTTGAGGGCGTCATCGCGCACGAGCTCTCGCACATTCAGAACAAGGACATGCTCGTCATGACAGTAGCTGTTGTCTTGGCTGGCTTTGTCGCTATCGTCGCCGACATCTTTTTGCGTATGTCGATGTTTGGTGGTAATCGCGACAGCGATAGCAAGTCCGGCGTTTTGTTCCTGGTGCTTGCACTCGTTGCAGCTATCCTGGCACCACTCGCCGCTCAGTTGATTCAGCTCGCCATCTCGCGCCGTCGCGAGTTCCTCGCGGATTCTTCGGGAGCACTCCTTACGCGTTATCCGGAAGGCCTCGCCTCGGCGCTTCAGAAAATCGCGGGATACGGTCGCCCCATGAAGCACGCGAATCATGCAACCGCGCACCTCTTCATAGGGAATCCGTTCGGTGCTGAGGCGGGGAAGTTTATGAACCGACTCTTCTCGACTCACCCGCCGGTTGAGGAGCGCGTGAAAGCGTTGCTTGGTCCAAAGGCATAGGGAGAGGATTTGTGCTATAACAATCCCAACGGAGGCGTCTCATAGCGGTCTAGTGAGCACGCTTGGAAAGCGTGTGAACCGAAAGGTTCCGAGGGTTCGAATCCCTCCGCCTCCGCCATTGATATGACTGTGACTTGGACACAAGCGATTTTGATACTGTCAGGAATTGCCCTCGTTGTAGGTGGCGTACTCGTATCGTTTCGGATAGCGAATGCCCCGGTGGAGCCTATCCCGCAGAAATCAGAGACAGCACCTGCATCCTTTACGTTCGAGATCAGAGACACTGATGCTGAACGAAAACAGGGATTGAGCGGGAGGACTGATGTCCCAAGCAACTACGGCATGCTCTTTGTGTTCCCCGAGAAGACCGTCCCCGGCTTCTGGATGAAAGACATGCATGTCCCAATCGACATGATCTGGCTCTCAGATGACGGCACAATCCTTGGGATTGAAGACTCAGTCTCCCCAGTCACCTATCCAAGAACCTTTGCTCCGCCTGAACCGGTCCGCTATGTGCTCGAGACTCGAGCAGGAGAGGCACGTGCGCAGGGCTGGGCTGTTGGTACAAAGATCGATCTTCCGGACTAGCTGGAACCAGTGTTTGTTGTATAATGCATGTGGACCGGTCCAGACGGTCGCTCGGGTCTTCGGGCCCGAGAGGAAAGTCCGAACACAGGCAGCTTCGGCTGCAGCAGGGTAGCGGGTAACGCCCGTCCGCCGTAAGGCGCGAGGTGCGAACAGAAACGCTCGATTCCGAAAGGATAGAGGCTCTCCCCGGAGAGCGTCCTCGGAGTGATCCAAGGGTGAAACGGCTAAATCCTTACCTCTGTGCAAGGCCGTGCCCACTTTCGGGTGGGAGCGCCGCTCGAGTCCATCGGTAACGATGGTCCCAGATAGATGACCGTCCTCCTCTTTGGAGGGGACAGAATTCGGCTTATCGGGCCGGTATCCAGAAACGTGCAGAACCCGCCGCAAGGCGGGTTCTGCCTTTGTATGTCCCCAGTACATACGAAGGCTCTGGTAGTCGTACGCGCTATACTTAGAGGTATTACTAGGGCCGTTTTATCTATATCTATGCAAGAGAATTCATCTGGGGCAGGACCGGTACGCGCAAAGCGTCTCTCGTTCGACATCGCAACAGGCTGGGCAGCAGTGCTCACACTCGGGTTCGGTATTCTCGCGTTCATTCCGTCAGCGACGATTCCGTTTCTTTATACAAAGGTAACCGTGCTCGCGCTCGGTGTGCTGGTGACGCTCGCATTATTCATTCTCGCGCGTCTCACCCGTGGAAACATCATAGTGCCGCCACTGCCGCTTCTCGGTGCACTCTGGCTCGTGCCGGCAGCGTACCTACTCTCATCCCTATTCTCAGGGGTTGGTATTCAGAACGGGTTCTTCGGTACTGAACTCGAGCCTGATACGTTCGGTTTCGTGCTCTTGCTCTCGGTGCTCGCAACGCTTACGGCCCTCGCGTTTCGTCGCACACAGAGCTACCAGATGTTCTTTAAGACTGTTGCGATAATCTTCGGTCTCGTGCTGATCTCGCAGGTGCTCTTCATACTTGTTGGTCGCGTTGCCCCGAATTTAATCTCTCCAACCGCGAATCTCGTCGGGTCGTTTGCTGATCTCGGTATGTTCGTTGGTCTCGGCATTACGATGTCGCTGCTCGCGCTCCGTCTCCTTCCAATCACTGGCCGTACGCGTACGCTCATGTTTGTAGGTGGTGCTGTTGGCCTCTTCATCGTCGCGCTCGTCAACTCTCCGTTCGTATGGGGGCTCATCGCACTTGTCTCGCTCGGTCTTTTTATTGAGGCAATTATGCATCGGCGCTCCTCAGGTGATGACAGTGATCTGGATGGTGTTGCGCTCATGCTCGCTGAAAACGACGTCGAGGAAGATGCTGGTTCGTCACGTTCGCTCGCGGCCCCACTCGCGACCCTCGCCGTCTCACTCTTTTTCCTTATCGGCGGCGCTACTATCGGCAACGCGCTCGTAACTGCATTCGGCACGAATGTCGTTGACGTCCGTCCGTCATGGCAGTCCACGTTCGATATTGGAAGCCACACCTATGCGTCGTCCCCGCTCTTCGGGTCGGGTCCTGGTACGTTCAGCACGCAGTGGGTGAAGTTTCGTGACCGAAGCCTCAACGATACGATCTTCTGGAACGTCGACTTCTCTTCAGGCATCGGATTCATTCCGTCGTCCTTCGTGACGACCGGCCTTGTCGGAGCGCTTGCCTGGATCGGGTTCATTGCGCTCTTCCTTTTCTTCGGACTGCGCGCACTCTTGCTACGTCTCCCACAGGATTCATTCGTGCGTTACGTATCGGTCGCATCGTTCACCGGTATGCTCTACGTGCTCGCGCTCGCAATCTTCAATGTCCCCGGACCTATCGTACTGGTGGCAGGATTCCTGCTCGCCGGTATCTTCGTCTCGTCCCTTCGATATGGCGCTCAGGCACGCGAGTGGGGAGTCATATTCTCTCGTAGCCCACGTGTCGGCTTTATCATTGTGTTCGGACTCACACTGCTTCTTCTCGCCTCAATCGTCGCGGCCTACGTCGTCGTTGAACGCTACCTAGCAAGCGTCGCCTACTCAGAGAGTACGGCAGCGCTTACTGCGGGTAACTTAGACGCAGCAGAGACAGCAATTGCACGATCAATCCTGTTCGCACCGTCCGATCGCGCGTATCAGCTCGCGGCGGGGGTGGGTATCGCGCGCATGAACAATGTTGCATCAGACACCACACTCGCTGCCGCTGATGCTCAGCAGCAGTTCCAGCAGGCACTCTCGGGCAGCATCGAGGCAGCACTTACGGCAACGAGACTCGGCCCGAACAACTACCAGAACTGGGCGATTCTTGGGAACGTCTATCAGACCGTCGTGCCGCTTAACATCGAAGGCGCATATGAGAACGCGAAGAGCGCCTATGATCGTGCGGTAGCACTCAACCCAACGAGTCCAACCCTTCCGTTCGTGCTCGCTCAGCTCGAGATTGCAAACAAGAACCCAGTCGCGGCTGAGGAGAACCTCATGCAGGCGATTAACTTGAAGCGCGATTACACGCAGGCAATCTTCCTCCTCTCGCAGCTTGCGGTAGAGCAGGGACGCGCTCGTGAAGCACTTGAAGCAGCTGAGGCAGCTGCGTACTTCGCGCCGAACGACCCCGTCGTGCTCTTCCAGGTTGGTATCCTGCGATCAGCGAATGGCGACAACCCGGGAGCAATTGCGGCACTCTCGCGTTCCAAGGAGCTCAATCCGCAGTACGCGAACGCTCGCTTCTTCCTCGCAGTCATGTACGGCATCAGCGGACAGTTTGCTCAGGCAGTAACCGAGCTTGAAGGCGTCGCCGCGCTCTCTCCTGAGAATGCAGAGGCAGTAGCCGCTGACCTCGCAGCCCTTCGTGCCGGACGCAATCCGTTCCCACCGTCGCGTCTTGGTGCTCTCGGTATCCCGCAGGGCTCCCTGAACGAGACAACACGGACTTCGGGTGCAACCCAGCCTGCTGGACAGTAGTTCTCACGGGCGCACATGGTTCGGACAATCTTAAAGACGCTCACAGCACCCGTACGCGGCCTTCATCAGGCCGCGTACGTGCTTGCGGGCCTTACTCTGGCCTCCCAGGTGCTCGCGCTCTTGCGTGACCGATTGTTCGCCTATAGCTTCGGGGCAGGCGACGTGCTCGATCTCTATTACGCTGCGTTCAAGGTGCCGGACCTCGTCTTCGCGCTTGTTGCATCCTTGGTCTCTGCGTACGTGCTTATTCCGCGGATTGCCGGCGGAACGAAGGAAGAATCGCGCAAGCTCCTGTCGCAGACTGCATCCTTCCTCCTGATTGCGGGCGGAGCTCTCTGTCTCGTACTCGCCTTGTTCGCGCCTTCGTACGTGTTTGTGCTTTTCCCAAACGCAGCAAGTTCGGTTCATGCGGACGAATTTGTAACGCTTACACGCATCCTTCTCTTGCAGCCAATCCTGCTCGGGCTCTCGGGGATACTTACGAGCGTGACGCAGGTAAGTCGGCGGTTTGTCCTCTTCGCCCTGTCACCAGTTCTGTATAACATCGGGATCATCTTCGGCACGATCGTGCTCTACCCGCGTCTGGGTCTTATAGGTATAGGCATCGGTGTCATTATTGGTGCTATCGCGCATCTCTTGATTCATGTTCCGGTGCTTGCGAACGCAAAGCTCGTACCTCGCTTCACGATTCCGTCTGCTACGACTCTCTGGCCCGTTATACGGGATTCGGTCCCACGGTCGCTCGCGCTTGCTATGGGCTCCGTAACAGCGCTCTTGCTTACGATACTTGCGGCTCGGACTGGGGAAGGCAGTATCGCCGTATACACGCTCGCAGGCAATCTCCAGGCAGTTCCGCTTTCGCTTATCGGAGCGTCCTATGCAACGGCAGCGTTCCCAGTGCTTGCAGAATCGATGGAGGCCAAGAAGTACGAAGCCTTTAGGGCGACCTTGTCTGCCGCTGCACGACATATCATCTTCTGGTCTGCCATCGTCTCCGTGCTCACACTCGTGCTCCGTGCGCATATTGTGCGTATCGTGCTTGGTACCGGTGCGTTTGATTGGGATGCGACGAAGCTCACCGCAGCTATACTCGCTGTCCTCGTTATTGCATTAATTGCGCAAGGCATCGTGCTGCTCGCATCGCGCGCGTTCTATGCGGCGCAGAAGTCATGGAACCCGCTTATCATTCAGGTTGTGGGAGCGATTATATCGGTAGCGTTCGCCTGGTCTGCACTCGTGCTCGCTGACACGTTCCCAGCCTTCAGGTATTTCATAGAGGCCTTGTTCCGTGTTGAGGACACGCCCGGTTCCGCAATACTTCTTATTGCGGTTGGTGCGACCCTTGGCCAACTTGCAACGGGCGCCCTAGCGCTCCTCACGCTCGGCTCCGTTGCACCCGGACTCGCTCGGAGTTTGCTCCGTCCGCTCTTCGAAGGCCTTGCAGCGGCAATCCTTGGAGGAGCCGCAGCGTACGGTGTCTTGTCCTTCACTGGGTCGCTCGCTCCAGCTACCACGCTCTTCATTGTCTTTGCCGAAGGCTTCCTGGCTGGTATGGTTGGTCTCACGGTCGCAGCAGCGGTCCTCGCTCTCCTTGCGAACCAGGAATTCAAGGATCTCGTCGCTTCGCTGAAGCGGATCCAGCTGCGCACTGCCCTTAAACCATCAGGGCCGGTGCTTTCAGATCGTACCGATGCGTAACACAAGGAATGAACATACGGAACTTCAGTATTATCGCCCATATCGATCACGGGAAGTCGACGCTTGCGGATCGACTTCTTGAGCGTACCGGCACTATCGAAGCGAGAAAGATGCGCGACCAAGTCCTCGATAAGATGGACCTCGAACGCGAGCGCGGTATCACCATCAAGATGCAGCCAGCACGCATGAAGTATGTCGCGAAAAGCGGCACTGAGTATGTGCTGAACCTAATCGACACACCTGGCCATATCGACTTTGCATACGAAGTATCCCGAGCGCTCTCTGCGGTTGAGGGTGTGATTCTGCTCGTTGATTCGACGCAGGGTATACAGGCACAGACCCTGACCACGCTCGGCATGGCGAAGAAAGCGGGCTGCGTCATTATTCCTGTAATCTCGAAGATCGACGCGCCAGCCTCGAGGGCCGACGACGTAACTCTCGAACTTGCGGAGCTTCTCAATGTAGAGCCTGAAACCGTCCTTGCGGTCTCAGGGCGCACCGGCGAAGGTGTTGAGGAGCTTCTCGAAGCAGTTGTAACCAGGGTTCCTCCGCCGCGTCCGAGCGCAGGTGGTCCGCGGGCGCTCATCTTTGATTTCTCATACTCGACGCATCGCGGTATCACGGTGTTCGCACGTATTTTCGACGGCGAGTTCAAGAAGGGAGATGTGCTTCGGTTCGCAGCAGCGAACGAACGATTCACGGCTCTCGAGACTGGCATCTTCATGCCAGACGAGGTCGTGACGGAAAAGCTCACTGCAGGAGAGATCGGCTATATCGTCACCGGCGTGAAGCAGGCAGGTGTCGTTAATGTGGGAGATACGGTCATAGCCAATATTGGCTCGGTAGAGGGACTCGAAGGCTTCGAGAAGCCGCGGCCGGTCGTCTGGGCGTCGGTCTATCCTGAGAGTCAGGACGACCTGACCGAGCTTCGGCAGTCGCTCGAGCGACTTCGACTCTCCGACTCCTCGCTGTCGTTTGAAGAGGAGTCATCGGGTGTGCTCGGTCGTGGTTTTCGGTGCGGCTTCCTCGGCATGCTCCATCTCGAGATTATCGTCGAGCGCTTGAAGCGCGAGTTTGATCTTGAACTCATCGTTACTATTCCTACGATTGCCTACACGGTTACGGACAAGCGCGGGAACCGCGAGGTGGTATACACTCCTGCGAAGTTCCCGGCCTTTGGGGACACCGAGACGATCGAGGAGCCCTGGGTGACGGTAACCTTGATTACGCCTGCCGATACGCTCTCGAGCATGATCCAGCTTTTCCATGACCATGAGGGGAACGTGCTCGAGACTGAGACGCTCCTCGACGGACGTATTGAGCTCAAGGTTGAGATGCCGCTCCGGGAGCTCATGCGTGGATTCTTCGATAAGGTGAAGAACGCCTCGTCCGGCTACGCGTCGCTTTCATATGAATTCCTGGACGAACGATCTGCGGATGTCGTGAAGCTCGAGATTTTTGTCGCTGAAGAGGCTATTCCGGCATTC
>CAZNDC010000022.1:0-9828 GCA_964571755.1 uncultured Candidatus Saccharibacteria bacterium | reverse complement strand
AATACACATTCCGTATGCCCGTTATCAAGCATCCGGCGCAGCGCGTAGGAGTTTTCATAGACACGCAGAACCTCTACCACAGCGCCAAACATCTTTATAAGTCACGCGTTAACTTCGCAAAGGTCCTCGAAGAGGCTGTCGGGGACCGTGTCCTTGTGCGCGCCATCGCCTATGTCATCTCAACCGAGGGTGGGGAGGAGGGTGCATTCTTTGAAGCCCTTACCAAGATCGGTATCGAAACTAAGGTTAAGGGCCTTCAGATCTTCTCAGACGGCGCCAAGAAGGCCGACTGGGACGTCGGTATCGCTATCGACGCCGTAAAGCTTGCCCCGAAGCTCGACACCGTCATCATCGCAAGCGGCGACGGCGACTTTGTGCCGCTTATTGAATACTTGGATATGCATGGCGTGCAGGTAGAGGTCATCTCCTTCGGGAAATCCTCGTCCCAAAAGCTCAAGGAAGCTGCCCATGCCTTCACCGACATGTGTGAGGACCCGAAGAAGTTCATCATCGGACATCGAGGGTAGCGCGTTAAAGAGAATCCCGCAGTCTAGAAGGACTGCGGGATTTTTGTACATACGCATGCGCAGTTTATGCGCGGGACCAGGTATACTTCGTACAAGGATATGGCTACCGACGACCACCAGGGAAGTGTGCCACAGACGACCGCGGCAGCACCTGCCGACAAGTCGCAGTTCATACGAACGATGGCCAAGGATATGGCGACGCTCGGGAATACTCCGGCACCGGCACAGGATGTACACGCAGTCATCCTTCCAAAAGAAGAGGAGTCCTTCTGGAGCAAGCCGATGCCTAAGGAGGTGCCGCAAGAAGTTGTAGCGCTTCCAACACTTGACGAGGCCGCGGCGATAACCACTCCTGCTCCGGTCCCTCCAGCGCCCACTCCAGCGCCGGTCCAGACCGATGAGAATAGGGAAGCAATACTCGCGCGGCTTCGACAGAAAGTAAGCGAGAGCGCGCAGATGGCTATCCACGAGTATCCTGCACCTGCCGCGCCACTCCAGCCTCAAAAAGAAGCGGAGAACGCGTGGCCTGATATTCCAACACCGGCACCTTCGTTCGCACCAACTCCAGAGAGTGCGCCCGTCGAGCGCATTCCTCCTGTCGCACGTGAGGCAGCACCTGATGCGCCAGAAAAACTCCACACGTATAAGAGCGATTTTGCAGATCGCATCGACAAGAAGGAAGCCACGACCTTCTCCGTACTTGCCGCTCAGCAGGAAGCAGGTGCAACACCAGTACCCCAAGCACTCACGAAAGACACCGGGAGCAACAAGCGCATGCTCGCAGCAATTGCGTCCGGCGTTGTCTTGCTCGTACTTGCAGCAGGAGGAGTCTATGCAACGTACCGCTTCGTTCTCACGATGCGTGATATACCTGTTGCGTCCGTCACGGTCCCATCCATTATCTTTGCGGACGAGTACAAGGAAATCACCGGTACTGGCCGCACCCTTATGGAGGCGCTCGCCGCAAGTGCAAACGAAACCCTCGTCTCCGGAAACGTCCTGGTTACCTACGTAACCGAGCCACTAGCCGGCGAAAAGGGAACGCTGCTCACAAAGGCAGCAGAGGGCGGGGTACTCGTGCGAGCGCTCGAGCTTGAGGCGCCGGATATTCTTCTCCGAAACATCGCGCCCGAGAGCACGGTAGGTATCGTCCACGCAGGAAGCGAGACGCGCGCGTTCTTTGCGCTCCGTGTCGATTCCTTCGAGCGTACCTACGCCGGCATGCTTACCTGGGAACCGGTTATGCAGCGCCAGCTCGCTATTCTCTACCCACCGTATCCTGCAGATACTGCTCCAGCTCCTGCAGTTGCGACGACGACCGCCGCAACCACAACTCTACAAAGCGAGCCCATACAGGCATCAGTGCTTACTCGCTTTACCGACACTATCGTTGCCAACCACGATGTCCGGGTTCTGCGTGATACAGCTGGGAAGTCTGTGCTCCTCTACGGCTACGTAGATAAGCAGACGCTCATAATCGCCCGAGACGAACTCGCCTTTGAGACGCTCGCCGCGAGGCTTAAGAGCGGGGAATAAACCTTCCTAGGGACAGGAGCCGTATGCTACAGTACGCGCCATGAACACCGACCATTTCCGAGAGCGCCTTATCAGTGAGAAGACGAAGCTTGAAGCCGAGCTGCAAACGGTCGGCCGCCGCAATCCTGAGAATCCGAAGGATTGGGAGGCACTTCCCCAGGAGACCGGACAGGAGTCCGACCCGAACGATGCCGCTGACCTCATCTCGCATTACGAAGACAACACAGCAATCCTCAAGGACCTTGAGATTCGCTATAACGATGTACTCGCAGCATTGGTACGCATTGAGGACGGCACCTACGGCAGCTGCGCCGTGTCGGGCGACCCAATCGAAGAGGACCGTCTTGAAGCAGACCCCGCAGCACCGACGTGCAAAGCGCACATGAACGGCTAGCCTTACATCATGAACACTTTCTCTGTTAAAGAATGTATCGCCTTCGGGTGGCGCACGTTCCGGTTGCGTCCGTGGCTATTCGTTCAAGCGGGCGTGGTAGTGGCTCTCGCGAATTTTTTGTTCGGTCTTCCAGGAGACGTGCTCGACAGCGCTGCGGAGGCTGCCACTGGAGTTCAGGCAATTCAGCTCTTGGTATTCGCCATAATCTTCGGGCTTATCAGCATGGTTGTGTACGTGTACCTAGAGATGGGGACGACGCATTTCATGCTAAAAGCGCACGATAGCGTTGAACAAACAAATCTAAAGGATCTTATCTATCTCAAAGGATTCTGGCGGTACCTTGGCACGAGTGTCGTTTCCTTTCTTGCCGTTATCGTAGGCCTCATTCTGCTCATCGTGCCGGGTATTATCATTGGCCTCGCGCTTTCGTTCACGCTCTTCCTCGTTATCGACAAAGGGCTCGGACCAATTAATGCCTTCAAGCAAAGCTGGAAGCTTACGAAAGGGAATCGCTGGAAACTGTTCCTGCTCAGCCTAGCCTTCCTTGGCATAAATATTCTGGGTATGCTCGCGCTGCTTGTCGGCCTTCTGGTTACCGTACCGGTAACGTTCCTCGCTCTCATACATGCGTACCGGGTCCTCTCAGTCGAGACCGCTCCGGTCTCCGAAGCTGTCTCTCCTGAAGCACTCCCTGCGTAAGTGAACGATACAGAAAAGCCCCGCTTTCGCGGGGTTTTTCTTATACTCAAACAATCTTACGAGGCGAATGGGTTCTTCGCTCCACGCACTTCGAAGTGCAGATGGAAGCCGGTCGCTTGACCAGTCTTGCCGATGGTACCAATAGATGAGCCACGGCTTACTGACTGCCCAACGGAAACGCTACTGGTATCTAGGTGCGAGTACAGGGTCTGCACGTTGTTGCCGTGGTCGATAACGACATAGTTGCCGTAGCCGCCGTTCCAGCCACCCACGCGCGAGATGATAACCGTACCGCCCGCAGCAGCGTAGACAGGACTTCCCGATGGCGCAGCGATGTCGACACCGTTCCAACCATGGATACCCTGCGAGATGCGGCCTGCTGGTGCAGGGTTTGCGAATGCAGCTGATGCTGTGTTGCTGGTGTCTCCGGTCGGGAGGATAGAGCCCATGCTGCCGCCGGTCTTGATCTTGGCAGTAGCTTTCGTCGCTACGGTCTTCGCCTTAGCTTTAGCGACAGGGGCCTTTGCAAGTTCGCCGCCCGGGATGATAACAGTGCCGCCGGCGGTAAGACCGGAACCTGAATCGAGGCCATTGTAGGATGCGATTTCGTCAGCGTCCGACTGATACTTCTTCGCGATAGACCCGAGTGTCTCGCCTTTGCCAACCGTGTGGCGTACGCCAGAGACCGGAAGGATAACAAGTGTCGTTCCAGGCGCTATGGCTCCCTTAGGGAGATTGTTGGCCCAGAGAATCGTATTCGTGGATACGTCGAACATATCAGCGATAGCGGAAAGGGAATCACCCTCGCGCACCGTGTAGGTTGAGATACGCCCGCCTGAGGCGTTCCGATCGATATCTGCAATCGTCCCGTCAGGACCCGTGTAGGCGATGAGGGCTGATCCTTCAGTCGTGCTTATCGATCCTCGTCCCTTGGCTGGATTCGGGTCTGAGTTCGTTGCTGCCTCAAGCAGGTCGATGCTGCTGTCATGCACCATGGCGTCAGACACGCCCTGAGCGTTCGTTATGGAAAATGGCCAGAATGCTCCCGCGGCGCGGGGCAGGAGTATGATTCCTATCCCCAGAAGGAGGCTTGCGGCGATTACAGCGCCAGGAATCCAGTATGCATTCTCGCCGAGAAGAGCACGGGTAGGGCTGGAACGGTTCGTGTGGTGCGTAATAGGGGGAAACGGGGGTCTTCAGTCGTTCTTCAGAATACAAAATGGCTTACATAAGCCATCCTTGCGTATCAGATATTCGTTCAGTGAAGATAGTATAAACGCCCACAGAATGGGGTCAACCGACCTCAAAAGAGGGTGTTGAGAGCAATATTCCGGTATAGTTGGCAAGGCATGCAGCACCTCGACGGACTCAACCAGGCACAGCGGGAAGCGGTTCTCGCCACGGAAGGTCCCATATCGGTGCTCGCGGGTGCAGGATCCGGGAAGACCCGGGTGCTCACGACCCGCATCTACCATCTCATCAAGGAAGGCGTGCCCGCAGAGCGCATTCTTGCCGTTACGTTCACGAATAAGGCGGCGCGCGAGATGCGCGAGCGTCTCGCTCACCGGCTTTCAGGCGGCACGCTCCCGCTCGTAGTTACGTTCCATGGCCTTGGCCGCGAACTCCTCCAGCGGTACGGCACCCGCATCGGCATCCCGCGCTATTTCACGATTTTCGATCGCGACGACTCCAAAGACGCAATCAAGCAGGTGCTGAAAGAGATGGATATCGACCCGAAGGAACTCTCTCCAGGCTATGTGCTCTCGCGTATCTCAAAAGAGAAGGGAGAAGGGTCGACACCGGCAGCGTTTCGCGAGAAGCACGGCCGCACGAGCTTCCAGTCCCGCGTCATCGCCGACGTGTGGCCACGATACGAGGAGATCGTGCGCAAAGAGAAGGCGCTCGACTTCGACGATCTCATTTGTTTGCCGGTGCGGCTTCTTGCTGAGCATGAAGACATCCGCAAGGAAGCGGAGCAGCTCTTCTCGCACATACACGTCGACGAGTATCAGGACACGAATCAGCTGCAGGGCAGGCTCGCCGGCTACCTCGCTGCCATTCATCAGAATCTATTTGTTGTTGGCGACATCGATCAGACCATCTACACGTGGCGTGGCGCAACGATCGAGAACTTGCTTGAGTTCGAGCAGGCGTATCCGTCTGCGAAGACCATCGTGCTCGCCCATAACTACCGCTCGACGAAAACTATTGTTGCAGCAGCGAACCAGATCATCGAGAAGAACAGGAATCGCAAGGACAAGCATGCCGTAACGGACAACGAAGACGGAGAGCAAATCAGACTGCATGTATCACGCAACGCGGAAGGAGAGGCCGGGTGGGTGGCGCGCGAAACCAGAAAGGCACTGCGCGCTGGGGTGGCCCCGGAAGAGATAGCGGTCTTGTTCCGGACGAACTTCCAGTCCCGAGCGCTTGAGGAAGCATTCCTTGCTGAGGGAATCCCGTACAAGGTCCTCGGTACGCGCTTCCTCGACCGCAAGGAGGTGAAGGATGTGCTCGCGTGGGTGAGGCTCGCGCTCGAGCCTTCGCGGGAGACTGATTTCATACGCGCCGCACAGGCTCCAGCGCGCGGCATAGGGAAAGTAACGCTCGGAAAGCTCGTGGCAGGAAAGCGGGAGGACCTGCGGGCGGGAGAGCGCGCAAAGGTGGAAGCCTTCGAAGCAACAGTCGCGGAGCTCAACGAAGCAGCGAAGACTGCCGTACCCTCAGAGTTTGTGAAGCTCGTTATCGAGAAGTCGGGACTCGCGACGGCACTGCGTCAGGGCGGGGAAGAGGACCATGAGCGACTTGAGAATGCGAAGGAACTCGCCTCGCTGGCAAGTCGCTTCGACGGGCTTTCGGGAGAGGAGGGTCTGGCTGCGTTCCTTGCGGAGAGCGCACTCGCAGGCGACCAGGACGAGATCGATCGCGACCCCACAAAGACCGGCGTAACGCTCATGACGGTGCATGCGGCGAAAGGACTTGAGTTCGATACGGTCTTTATCACGGGCCTTGAAGAAGGGTTGTTCCCGCATCAAGGATACGAGGACGAGAAGCGGGACGAGGAAGAGGAGCGGCGTCTCTTCTATGTGGCCGTGACGCGCGCGAAAAGGAGACTCTCGCTCACCATGGCGCATGTGCGAAGAATATACGGCACCGAGTATCTTTCCGAACCGTCCTCGTTCCTGCGAGACATCGATGAGGGTCTTATCGCTTTCTCAGAAGGGGATGAGCTCTACGGCGAGCGCGTGATACACATTTAGTATGTTTGCAAAGAAATCCCTCGGACAGAACTTCCTCATGCACCGGCAGACCGGGGAGCGCATCGTCCTTGCGGCGAATCTTCCTGAAGACGCAATTGTGCTTGAGATAGGGCCCG
Organism: uncultured Candidatus Saccharibacteria bacterium; assembly: GCA_964571755.1. Lineage (GTDB taxonomy): Bacteria > Patescibacteriota > Minisyncoccia > Phycocordibacterales > Phycocordibacteraceae > C7867-001. The sequence continues at coordinate 3,296 of CAZNDC010000022.1, read as the reverse complement.
GAACCGGCATGCTCACGAGAGAGCTTCTGAAGCGGGCAGGACGCGTAGTTGCCGTCGAAGCGGACGGCACGCTTGTGAGCCAGCTCCTAGAAACATTCGCACCTGAGGTAGCAGAGGGAAGACTCGAGCTTATACATGCGGACATCCGTGCATTCGATGCGGGAAGGATTCTCGGCGAGTACCATCTCGTCGCCAACATCCCGTACTACATTACTGGCGAAATCATCCGCCAGTTCCTGACAAGTAGCCATCAACCGCGGTCCATGACCCTTCTCGTCCAGAAGGAAGTGGCTGAGCGGATTGCGCGCGCCCCCAAAGAGAGCCTGCTTTCCTTGTCCGTGAAGGTCTACGGCACACCCGCGTACTGTTTTACAGTGCCTCGGGGTGCCTTCATACCAGCGCCGAATGTGGACTCGGCGGTCCTGCGGATAGGGGACATATCGAGAGCGTCATTCTCTTCAGACAAGGAAGAAGCAAGGTTTTTTGAAGCGATACGGGCTGGTTTTGCACACAAAAGAAAGCGCCTGGCGAAGAATCTCGAAGAACACTGGCCGCGAGAGACTATTACTGGCGCATTTGATGCCGCTGGCCTCTCGGCAAATATCCGGTCCGAGGATCTTTCGCTCGACGCGTGGCTCCTTCTTGCAAAGCGTCTCGTGTCACCAGAATAATTGGGTACTAATACACAGGTACCTATATAGGTATGTGAAGGGTTGATGAGTGGTGCGTGGTATTATTTCGCTAAGAAATATGGCTTATTCTGCCCGCACGCTTCGCATCATCGTCGCATCTGTTGTGGCTCTTGTTATGGTCGGCAGTTCCTATGCGCTCTCGGGTCCCGTTTCATTCCTCGGCATCAATGTTGCAGACGCGCAGACTTCGGCAGAACTCTTGCGCGAGTACGCAGCAAAGGACAGTGATACTGACAACCTTCCAGATTGGCAGGAGGCGCTCTATGGGACCGACCCCTATAACGCAGAGTCGTTCCAGGCCGGTATTAAGGACGGGGAAGCGGTGGCGCAGGGACTCATTACGCCGAAGGTCCAGGTCGCAGCGGCGCCCGAAGCAACCGACCTTGCAACCGTGCCCGGCACGGCTGGCTCTCCGAACTCCCTTACCGACCTGTTCGCGCAGACCTTGCTCAAGCAGTACCTCACGAACCGTGGCGAGACCCCACCGACGAACGCTGAGATAGCAGACTTCGTAGAGGAGGGCATCGCAACCTTGGTTAAAACGAGCTCTCCGGTAGACACGTACGCCCTTAAGGACATTCAGACCTCGGGCAGCACGGGGCCGCTTGCACTGAAGGCCTATCTTGCGTCAGTCGAGAACGCGTTCGCGGTTAACACCATACCGTCAGAGAAGAACGAACTTCTGTATTTCTCGGACGCGATGAATGGCGACGCCACGGCGCTTCCGCACATCAGGGATATTAGTAGCGCGTACAAGGACATTGCTACAGCGATGCTGAAAATTCCTGTTCCCACGGAGGCGAGGCAGGCACACCTACGCATCGTGAACGCGTTGGCGGGCATGAGCACAATTACTGCGGACATGGGAGCAATGGAAGGGGATCCGCTCCGCGCACTCATGGGTATCGGTCTCTACGAGCGCCAGGCAAATGGCATGGTCGACGCCTTCGCCAGTCTTGACGCACAGCTCATAGCGAGCCAGATCGTCGTTACGGAGGGGGAGAGCGGTTACGCTATCTTCAAGACGGCGAAAGACGGCACGACAGTTCGTGCGGAGCGTGCTGCCCAATAACGTATGAACCTGCGCTCTACGTCCTTTTTCAAGAAAGTACTCACACTTGTAATCGCGCTTGCGCTCATAGTTCCTGCAGGCGTGTCATTTTCGCCACGCCCAGCGTATGCGCTCTTTGGTATTGGCGACATTACTTTCGATCCCACGAATCTCGTACAGAACATTTTCTCTGCGGTGAAATCGAGCGCGCTCGTTACGAAAGAATACGTCCTCGATACGCTCGCGTACCAGGTTGCTGAAGTTGCGCGCCAGTCGGTAATCAGAAGCCTCGTAAACTGGATCAACTCCGGCTTTCAGGGATCTCCTGCATTCGTAACTGATCTCAAGCGCAATCTTCGGGGCGTCGAGGATGCGGTAGCGCAGCGCTTTTTTGCAAGTCTCGCATCGCAAGATATTACTGACTCGGATGCACAGGATAGGGTAATCAGCCTCGCGCGTATCGGCTATTTCCTTACGACGAGCCGCGAGTCATTCTACGAGCGCTATCCAAACACACTTACGCAGGTTAGTCCTGACGCGAACGCGTTCCTCGAGGGCGATTTCTCGCAGGGCGGGTTCGACGCCTGGTTCTCGGCAGTGCTTGTTCCTCAGAACAACCCGTACGGTATGCAGGAGCTCATCAATCAGGATCTCCAGCGACTGACCTCCGAAGCCCGGGACAGTAGGCTCCAGGAACTCAGTTGGAACCGCGGATTCGTCTCGTGGCGCGGGGAGTGTATCGACCAGAACCCTCAAGGAGAACAGGAGTACCTTCCGGGTGACGATCTTCCTGCCGACTTAAGCGTTGATCTCACCGGAGAGGACGCCTGTGCAGAATTCGAGATAGAGACGCCCGGCAGCGTTATCGTCGAGCAGCTCAACAAGACGCTTGGCTCGAACATCGACAAGCTCGTCTCTGCTGACGAGATGAACGAGATTATCGGCGCGCTTCTGAACCAGCTCGTTGGTCACGTTCTTGGTACGAACGGGGGAGGCTTCCGTAGCGCCTCCCGTCCTTCCTCGGGAGGAGGAAGCTCTATTGTTGACCAGGCAACTAATCCGAACCAGGCGGGCGGGTCCGGAGCGACCATTCGCCAGAATTTCATAACTACCGTCGCCGAACAAAAGCGCTACATAACGGACTTCCAGACTGCGTGGACAAAGATACGCACAGCAGCTGACACCGCACTCACACGCTGTGGCGCAAGCGGCACGCCAAACCCAGAGGATGTTGCGAAGCGGGCGACGACTATGCTCACGAAAGCAGCGAACGCACTTACGGAGCTTGAGGATATCTCAGAAGATATCGCCGCCATAGATACGACAGCAGGGGATCCGACGAGCGCACTTCTTGACCTTACAACTCGCTACCAGGCACTCCTCGCCTCGGGTACGCTTCCGACGCCTGACGAAATCGCCGAGGCTCAGGCGGAGTCACAGGATACCGGAGACACCGAGCCAGGCTCGCTCTATTCCCAGCTTACAAACCGCGCAGCATCCTGTACGTCAGGAGGCAACTAACGGCCATGAGGAATCCCTTGAAGATCTTCAGG
>CAZNDC010000021.1:0-10010 GCA_964571755.1 uncultured Candidatus Saccharibacteria bacterium | reverse complement strand
TTGCTCTACCAACTGAGCTATAGGTGGAGTAGGTCAATACTATAAGAGAAGCGCTTCTAATTCAACTATTCCACAATGCGTGCCAGGTGCTCAGGGATATGCGCGAGCAGCACATAGGGTGAGGTATCAATGGTGCGTGCCATGGATTGAATGGAGTGTGGGTCCTTTGAGGTGTTGCTTATAACAACAATCTCGTCTCCCCGGGAAGCATCAGGTATGTCAGTTACGTCTATGGAAGACATGTTCATGGACACACGCCCTGCAATTGGGCAGAGGGTACTGCGTACCGAGTACATGCCTCTATTTGATAGTCCTCTATCAATTCCTTCATGGTATCCCACAGGTACTGTAGCAATACGCGAGGCGCGCTGTGCGACAAAGGTGCCGTTATAGCCAACTGACTCTCCTGTAGAAATTTCTCGAATAGAGGTAATAAAGCTACGCATGGATAATACGGGCGAAAGAGGAAGATCTGCATGAGGCGAGGTGTCGCATCCAAAGAGGCCCATACCAACGCGGACGGTATTCATAGACGCATTTTTGCTAAAGCGCGCTCCCTTCGTTGCAGAGATATGTCGGTACTGTAGCGAAGGGAAGGCAGTTTTAAGTTGTGCAACACAACGCTCCCAGACACCCAACTGGCTCTGAGAGAAGGAGGCGTCATGGTTATCTGCGTCAGCCAGGTGCGAGCAGATACCCGAGACTATGAGGTTTGGGTTCGCTCGGACGAGCTCGATTGCCTCAACTAGATCAGTCTCAAGTATGCCATTTCGGTGCATACCGGTATCAAGCTTCATGTGGAGGCGTACAGGCCTCTCTGCTGCCCGTGAGACCTCACGGAGCTGCTCGAGGTCGGTTATCGCGTACTCAGTGTCATAGAGGCCATTACGGGCAATATACTCGGGTCTCACGTATCCCATAACGAGAATCTTCGTGCGGATACCGCCTTCGCGAAGGCGTCTCGCTTCGAAATAGGAGTCGACAGCGAAGAAGGCGATATCCTCGCGATCAAGGAGTTCTGCGACCAGACAGAGCCCGTGCCCGTACGCATTGCTCTTGAGCATTGGTGCAACCTTAAGGTCGGGGTACGCACTCTGATACGTATGCAGGTTATGGAGCAACCGCTCCCTGGATATAGATACGGTTATAAGTGGCTCATGGGTGCTGAGCATCCTCGTTATCTTTCTGAAAAGTCGTCGGAAATATCTAGACATATCGTGGTACCGGGGGCGGGACTTGAACCCGCACGGCATTGCTGCCAAAGGTGTTTAAGACCTTCGTGTATAACCAATTCCACCACCCCGGCCTATAAAGCGAATGTTACTTGAGGCCCAGACGGAAATCGCATCCGTGCATAGCGGGTTTGCAATCCGCCGTGTTTCTACTTCACCACTGGGCCATAAAAGGATAATAGCGCGCCCGAACGGGGTTTGCTACAGGTCCTTAGAGATATCGTCTAAGTGCTGGCGGCTCTTCTCGCCACGGTCTATTTCGAAGCGGATATAGGGAAGGCGAACGAAGCGCGTCGTCTTCTTGAGCTCGTTGCGGAAAAGGTCCTTGTGTCGCATGAGGAAGTTGATGGCATGATCGTCCTGGCCGTCCGGAAAGACGCTCACGTAGATCGTGGCGTTCTGGCGGTCCTTCGAGAAGTTGGCCCTCGTTGGGGTTATAAGGGTATCGCGTCCCGCCTCGCGCGAGATATAGCGCCCTGCGTTCTCAAGGAGTATGGAAATGGCTCGTTCGTCTCGTGCGCTCATAGCATTATGCGGTCTCGGTCATCTTGAATGCCGTGAGGGTGTCGCCGCCGGCAGCTTCGGCCTTGCCATCAATCTGCATGCCGAACTCTCCTTCCATCTTGATCTCGTTCACGTCCATGCGCGCGACCTGGAGGTTCGTAAGCTTAGCGGTGCCGATAGGGATGCCACGACGGTCAATCTTCACGGTGTCGCCAACGGAAAGATGTCCCGAGATCCATCGCCCGCCGAGCACCTGCTTGGTGCCTGACGTATTAAATGCCTTGAGCACCTTCGCTTCTCCGAGAATCTCCTCGACGACTACGCGTGGAGCCTTGGCCTTTACGAGCTCCTCGATGCGCTCCTTGAGGTCATAGATGATGGAGAAGGTGCCGATCTCGATGCCGGTACGCTCTGCGAAATCACGCGCAGCGCTGTCGGTGCCGACGTTGAAGGCGATAACGGTACCGCCTGAAGCTTGCGCGGTCTTCATGTCAGTCTCTGAAACCGCACCGATACCTTCCTGAATAACACGGATAACGACGCGCTCATGCTCGATCTTCGCGAGCTCGTGCTTGATAGCGAGGATACTGCCCGTAACGTCTGTCTTTACGATAAGTGGAAGGATAACCTTGCCTGGCTCGCTGCCCTCAACCTGAGGACGTTCAGATGCACTCCCGTCTCCGGAAGCGGTAAGCTTCTCTGCTTCTTTCTTTGTTGCAGCCGCGACGAACGGTGTCCCCGCGGGAGGAAGCGTGTTCCATCCGGAGATGCGGATTGGCTGGGAGGGAAGCGCTTCGGTTATGCGCTTTCCAGCAAAGTCCTCGATGAAGCGTACTGGCGCAACTGCGTTGCCGGCAATCGCGAACGATCCGGTCGTGAGTGTGCCTTCCTTAACGATGAGCGTTGCTGAGAGACCGCGCTTCGGGTCCTGAGAAGATTCAAGCACGTAGCCGCTTGCAAGCTGATTCTTGTCCGCCGTAAGTTCGGCAAGGTCTGCGGTTATGAGCACAAGGTCAAGGAGCTCAGGAATGCCCTCGCCAGACTTCGAGGAAACGCCCGCGAATGGGATTGAACCGCCTACGCCCTCGAGGTAGATGCCGCTCTCAAGTGCAGAGATCTTCGCGCGCTCGATGTCGGCGCCCGGCTTGTCGATCTTCGTGAAGGCAACAACGAATGGGGTGCCGGCTTCGGTGATCGCTTCAAACGCTTCGAGCGTCTGCGGCTTTACACCCTCTTCTGCCGCGATAACAAGGATCGCGATGTCAGCTGCGGCTGCCCCCCGTGCGCGGAGCGCCCTAAAAGCCTCGTGTCCTGGGGTATCGAGAAAGGTGATTCGGCGCATAGTTCCTTCATGTTCGTGCTCCGCTTCGTAGGCAGATACGTGCTGAGTGATGCCGCCAGCTTCCCCTGCGGTTACGTTCGACTTACGGATGTAGTCCAGCAAGGAGGACTTGCCGTGATCGATGTGGCCCATAACGGCCACGATGGGTGGTCGGGGAGTGCGCTCCATAATGGCCTAAGTAGACCATTTTACTTGCATAAATGCAATGGAGACTGCACGCTGAGGGTATGTTTCGTAAAAGACGTACCTATCTGGACTGGGCTGCGAGCGCTCCTGTGTCTAGGGAGGCACATGGTGCGTTCATGAAGGCGCTCCTGCTCGAAGGGAATCCGTCCTCTCCACATGAGGAAGGTCGGGCAGCTCGCTCGCTTCTTGAGGAGGTACGCACCCTGATTGCGCGACTAGCCTCGGTTAAGTCCGACGCGGTTATATTCACGAGCGGCGCTACTGAAGCGAACGCGCTGGCTATTGCCGGACAGGTCGATGCATTGCTCGCGAGTGGAAAGTCTCCAGGCGATTTGCATGTGCTGTATCTCCCAAGTGCGCACGCATCAACACAGGGTGCGATGGAAGAGCTCAAGGAGCGCGGTGTTCACGTAGAGAAACTCACGCTTACGCGCATGGGAATCGATCTGCACGCACTGAAGGCACAGCTTCGTCCCGAGACAGTACTCGTTGTTCTTGAACTCATATGCGGAGAGACCGGTGTGCGCTTTGCGACCCGTGACGTACGGCGCGTTCTTGATGCAGCTGACAGCTTGGCGCATCTGCATGTTGATGCAAGTCAGGCACCACTCGAGGAATCGTTTGAGCTCACGCGCCTCGGCGCGCACACGCTTTCGCTCGACGCACAGAAGGTGGGTGCGGTCCGCGGTATTGGTGCGCTCATCGCTCCACGACAGATTACGATTCATCCGCTTATGAGAGGAGGCGGGCAGGAACGGGGCCTTCGTCCTGGTACCGAGTCCCCTCTACTCGCTGCCTCGTTTGCTGCAGCACTCGCGTGTGCGCAAGAGGGTATGGATGCATTTCAGACTCGCTCAAGAGACATGCGAGCGGTGCTGGTTGTGCAGCTCCAGAAGGAACTGCCGGATCTGGTCCTCAACGAAGGGAAGGATCAGGCAATGCATATCCTGAACCTCTCTCTTCCAGGACGCGATACGGACTACATTGTCGCGCTCCTTGATGAAGCTGGGTTCTCGGTCTCAACGAGAAGCGCTTGCGCAACTGATGAAGAAGGCTCGCGAGCCGTTCTCGCGCTCACGGGGGACCCCGCTCGTTCAGCTTCCACGCTCCGTATTTCCTGGGGCCCAAGCACTAAGGAATCGGACCTCCTACGCTTTGCCCGGGCCTTGCTATCCTCTGTTCGATTCGTTGACGCGAACGGGGTATAATCTGCGTATATGAACATCGAGGACCTCTCAAAGACCCAGCTCTTATTGCTCACCATCCTGGTTAACTTCGTTACGGCCATTGCGACCGCGGTTATGACGGTTTCGTTGCTCGATCAGGCGCCTCCGACTGTTACGCAGACGGTTAACCGAATCGTGGAGCGAACCGTCGAATCGGCAGCACAAGTAACGCCGCCAATCCCGGGCATCGTAACCAAGGAGACTACGGTCGTAATCAAGGACGAGGATCTTCTCTCTGCGGCTATTGGGGCTGATGCGGCACGCACGGTCTACATCAGGAAGGGTGCAACCACAACACCGGTACTCGCCGTTGGTACGTACTTGCCGAAGGCGCGGGCAGTCGTCACCGCGACCGCTGAGGGCTTGCCGAAGGAAGCGACTATTTCTTTCCCTGACGGAACAAGCGTTGAGGCATCACTTTCAAAGCCAGGCGCTACCCTCACGGTCTACGGCTTCTCGGACACTGCAGTGCTCCCTAGTGCGCCGTCACCCGATCTGATTGCCTCTGCGAACCTGAAGCAGGGGCAGACCCTCGTCGCACTCACGCGCGACGGAAGCGCCGTAACGGGGATTATCTCCAAGGTCGATACGGAAGGAATTCGTGCGAATGTAACCAATATCCCCGCGGGCGCCGCCGCCGTGAATATCTCGGGAGACGTCATTGGCATCGCAACTGCTGTTCCTGGACTCTTCGCGAGTGCCGACAAGATTGTCACGCTTCTATCAGAGGCGCCGTAAGGCACCGCGTATCTGTTCGTCTTTACTAACGTACTATCACGCACCCTATGCCCACACTAAACAACTTCACCACCAAGGCCAAGGAGGCCATCAAGAAAGCGCATGAACTCGCCATCGAGCGCGGGCAGAACCACGTGAGCCCCCTCCATTTGCTTACGGCACTCATCCATCAGGAGGAGAGCCTTGTGTTCTCGGTACTCGACCGCATGGATGTCGATACGATCCTTCTTGCCGATACGCTGCTTGAAGCCCTTGAGATGCCAGAGACATCCTCGACGCTCTCGCCTTCCTATAATCTCTATCTCACGCCTGATCTTGCGCAGGCTATTGAGGCTGCGGCGAAGGTTGCTGCCCGCATGAACGATTCGTTCATTGGTACGGAGCATCTCTTTGTTGCGGTACTTGAGCACCCAGGACCCTCCGCTGACCTGCTCTCGCGCTTCCGTATTGATGACGAGACTGTGCTCACGGTCCTCAAAGAACTCAAGTCCGCAAAGGACGGAGAGGTGAAGGAGCCTAAGAAGTTCCGCGCACTCGCAAAGTACACCCGCAACTTGACGAAGCTTGCCCAGGACAACGCGCTCGACCCGGTCATTGGCCGCGATCAGGAGATCGGACGTGTGATTCAAATTCTCTCGCGCCGTACCAAAAACAATCCCGTACTCATCGGAGAACCAGGTACAGGCAAGACCACAATTGCTGAAGGACTCGCATCACGTATCGCTTCAGGTGACGTCCCCGAGTCCTTGAAAGGAAAGGAGCTCCTGTCACTTGATTTGGGACTCATGATTGCCGGTACCAAGTATCGCGGCGAATTCGAGGAGCGCATGAAGGGCGTGATGAAAGAAGTGGAGAAGTCGGAGGGAAAGGTCATTCTCTTCGTCGACGAGCTGCATACCATCGTCGGAGCTGGTGCTGCCGAGGGCGCGATGGACGCGAGCAACATGCTGAAGCCTGCGCTTGCCCGCGGCGAGGTACGCATGATTGGCGCCACAACTATCAAGGAGTATCAACAGCATATCGAGAAGGATGGCGCGCTGACGCGACGCTTTCAGCCGGTGTTTGTCGAGGAGCCCTCGATTGAGGACGCGGTTGCTATTCTGCGCGGGCTGCGCGACAAGTATGAGCTCTTCCATGGCGTCCGGATCACGGACGGCGCGGTGGTATCCGCTGTCGAGCTCTCAAGCCGCTACATCACGGACCGCTATCTTCCAGACAAAGCAGTCGACCTTATCGACGAGGCCGCGTCAGGGCTGCGCATTGCGCTTGAGAACAAGCCAGCACAACTTGAAGAGACCGATCGCAAGATTCGGAGACTCGAAATCGAACGCCAGGCGCTCAAGAAGGATGAGGAGGGAGGTCACGCGAAGGATGCGCCTGCCCGGTTGAAAGCCATCGATACTGAGGTTGCAGACCTGCGCGAGAAAACTTCTGAGCTTGAACTTAAGTGGAAGAATGAGAAAGAAGTCCTCGAGTCCATCAGAACATTAAAGACCGAGCTCGATAAGCTCCGCATGCAAGCGGATAGCGCAGAGGCTATCGCTGACCTCGGCACCACTGCTGAGATTCGCTACGGCCGTATGCCGGTTCTTCAGAAGGAGCTCGATATAAAACTGAAGCGCTTGAAGACGCTGCAGAAATCACGTCGCATTCTTCACGAGGAGGTAACAGAGCAAGAGATCGCGGGCGTGGTTGCTCGTTGGACGGGTATTCCGGTTGCGAAAATGCTCGAGGAAGAGGCATCTAAGCTCGCGCGTATGGAAGAAGCGCTCCAGGGCGCAGTTATCGGCCAGGATAACGCCGTGAAGACTATTTCGAACGCTGTGAAGCGCTCTCGCGTAGGAATCGCTGATCCGAACCGTCCGATCGGCTCGTTCCTGTTCCTTGGTCCTACGGGCGTTGGAAAGACGGAGCTCTCGCGCCGGCTCGCCGAGTTCATGTTCAACGACAAAGAGTCCCTCGTACGTGTCGACATGTCTGAGTTCATGGAGAAGCATTCGATCTCGAAGCTTATCGGTGCGCCTCCAGGATACGTTGGCTACGAGGAGTCCGGTTCGCTCACGGAGCGCATCCGTCATCGTCCGTACGCAGTTGTTCTGTTCGATGAGATTGAGAAGGCGCATCCTGAGGTATTCAATATCCTCCTGCAGGTCCTCGACTCGGGCCACCTGACCGATAGCAAGGGCAGGAAGGTGAATTTTAAGAACACCATCATCGTCCTCACCTCGAACATCGGCGCTGAGTACATCGATCGCATGGCGAACATTGGATTCAACATTCTCGATGCGGACGACAAGGAGCAGTACGCACAGGTTAAAGAAAAGGTCCTGGGTGCGCTCAAGGATCACTTCCGGCCGGAATTCCTGAACCGCCTCGACGACATCGTTATGTTCGATGTTCTCGGCAAGGACACGCTCTCGAAGATTATTAATAACCAAGTGGCTGAGATTGTTGCACGCCTCTCAGAGAAGCGCATTGCGCTCCAGATCGCTCCTGAAGTGCGGACCTGGCTTTCTGAGAAGGGTTATAACCCGCAATACGGTGCTCGCCCGCTCAAGCGCGCCATTCAGGACCATATCCTTACGCCTATCGCCTCACTCATGGTTGGACAGGGGGTTATGGAAGGCGGGTCCGTAACCGTAACGCTGAAGGCAGGCGAGCCGCATTTTGAGGTCCAGAAGGCAGCGCGTCGCACAAAGCCTAGGGCCAAGGCCGTTGCATAGCGAGGCTCTGGCTGGTATAGTCCTCCTATCTATGTCACAGGATCGCCTCATCATACTGCGCTCTGCCTCAGGGCACGTGCGTCGCAGCCGCAAGAATAAGAAGAAAGTAGAGCGTAAGATCGAGCTTAAGAAGTATGATCCGAACACTCGCAAGCGCGAGGTCTACAAGGAAGCAAAGAAATAAGAGAAGCCGCCCGAAAGGGCGGTTTTTCTTATATCAGGAGTGATTTAGACATCTGCACTGAGTCTGCGGAAATTCCGGTTAGTTCTGATGGGTCCCAGGACTCGCGGATGTAGCCGAGCCGCTCATAGAATCCTATGGCTTCCTGAGCAGCGTTCAATACGAGTTTAGAAAAGCCTTTCTCGCGTGCGAATTCCTCGAGTGCATTCATAAGAAGGCGTCCATAGCCTTTGCCTTGCTCTGTATGGGTTATAGAGACAAGACGAACAACGCCGGTATCAGATGATCTAGTATCAAGTCGTGCGGTGCCGATGCCAACATCGTCTACCTTGAACAAGAGCGGAAAATTCCCTGGCTGGCGTTCCTCTGGACGGTCCGGATCATAACCATCACGACCCCTCACATCAAAGAGTTCTTGTTTGCGGATGGCGTGATACCGGTCCCGCTCATTAGGAGTTGTTGGTGAGGACAGAGTGTATTCCATGCTCTTTTAAATTTGGGCGGGCCCAGCTGGACTCGAACCAGCAATACTTCTTTTGGAGAGAAGCGTTTTACCATTGAAACTATGGACCCTAATTTTTCTCGAGAAAGACTACCGCTATTAATTCCAGTCGCCGAGCCAGATCCGTATCATGATAGCGAATGCTGGCGCAGCCCTGGTAGCCTTCTCGTGTGCGTTTTGCAGTGTGTGGCTTCTGGTAGGGCTTATGACACTGCTCTAGCGGTATAGTAGCGATTCTAGACCAGAACCGCAATTGTTCCTCCGGATTATGATAATCGTGCACATGTATGTTTAGTCTCAACTTCCGTTCATCGATAGGGAACCCGGCACGAAACAAACGCATAAATGTTGCTACCAGAAGCGGGTCAGAGTTAGTGAATGAGAAGGTATTACTTCGACGTATCTTCGCACCTTCGCACCAATATAAAAGAGAACACAGAAGACGAGATGTATCAGGATTCAATTGAACACCTTCTAATGTTCCCTCTGCATAATTTCGCGCCGCTTGAATTCTCTGGTCTGTGCGACCTCTATGCGTATTAGACGCACGAGTACGGCCGTCCGAGCGCTTTTGTAAAATACAAGCTTTTGCTTCTTCAGAAAGTTTTATATCTCGCAGCCAAATGGATGCAGAGGATTTCGATACACCAAGCAAATCACTTATTTCTGAAAGTGAATGACCTTCCATGCGAAGCTCGATAGCTTTTGCTTTATGATCCGGCTTCGCTTTCATGGGTACATTGTACACTAGCTATATAAACGATTATCATCGTTCTATTCGACTGTGAAGTAAATCCGAATGCTCTGGTGCAAGCACGCTACAATAGCCCTATGTACCGGCTCCTTGCCCCGCTTCTCTTGGTGCTTCTTCTTGCGTCTGCGCTGCCGCTTGAAGCACAAGCGGGCATGCCCTTGTTTGATCCGGACTGGCACATCGTCCCGGACCCGCACGATTTCGATGAGAAATGCCCCGTAGGTGCGCCGCTCGGGTTCGCTGGCGTGCTCGTACTCATCCAGAACCTGATGAACGCCGCGGTATCGCTCGGCATCCTTATCTCGGTACTTGTTATCGTCTTTGCGGGAGTTCTCTGGATACTAACGCCGACAAACCCTGAGAATCATTCGAAGGCAAAGAAGGTGCTCATGAATGCCGTGATAGGTCTTCTCATCATCCTTTCAGCGTGGCTCGTCGTTGATTTCATTATGAAGACACTCTATGACGCTGATACGTCCGGGTTTGGTCCATGGAATACGATTCTCATCGGTGGCGAGTACTGTATCGTCAAGAACGATAAGGTGCAGGGGCTCTTTAGTAGGGGTATAAGCGCAGTTCCAACGGGAGGGGGTGGCGGTTCCGCAAGCGGCCCTGCGAGTCT
>CAZNDC010000020.1:0-10027 GCA_964571755.1 uncultured Candidatus Saccharibacteria bacterium | reverse complement strand
ACGGGATACGGGAATGCGGACAAAAAAGCAGTCGCCTCCATGATTCCCCGGCTCCTTTCGCTTCCCCCGAAGAAACGCCTCGATGACGAGCTCGACGCGATCGCGCTTGCGATAGCTGCTTTATCCACACGCTGACGCTATCCCCGTTGCAAAGCGCGCAGGGTTTGCTCAAATAGAGGAACTTCGCGCAGCGCGCGAACATAATAAAGGTAATTTCTATATCATGATGGATGACGACATGCTCGATCCTGAGCTCGGCCACGAAGAGGAGCCAGAAGACGACGAGCTGGATGAAGTTGCAGCCGAGGAGGAAGAGGAAGACGAGACAGAAATCTAGAGAGAACGGCCCCGGCGGGGCCGTTCTTCGTGGTAGCATGGGCTCACTCTATGAAGAAAAAGTCACCTAAAAAAGGTAGCCTACGCGCTCATCTTGAAAACCCCCATCCCCTGCTGCGTATTGGGTTCATTATCGCAGGCTCACTTATGCTCCTCGCTGGAGCGGGCATCCTCTGGGCCGCACTGACCCCGATTCCAGACCTCAATTCTTTTGATTCTCGGAAGGTCGCTCAGTCCACCAAGATATACGACCGGACCGGAAAGACCGTCCTCTACGACCTCAACCACGACGTGCGTCGCAATGTTGTCACGCTCGCTGAGATTTCCCCAAACCTCCAGAAGGCGGCAATTGCGGTTGAGGACTCCGGCTTCTATAGCCACAGCGGTGTCTCGTTCATGTCGACCGCGCGTGCCATCTGGGTAGACATAAAGACGCAGTCGTTCGCGCAGGGCGGCTCCACCATCACGCAGCAGGTGGTGAAGAACACTATCCTCTCAGGAAAGAAGAGCCCAATCCGCAAGTTCCAGGAGTGGGTACTTGCTTGGAAACTTGAGCAGCGCTACACCAAGAATCAGATTCTCGAGTTCTACTTCAACGTCACCCCCTACGGCGGCACGCTCTACGGGGCCGAAGTTGCTTCGCGTGCATTCTTTGGCAAGTCCGCAAGCGACCTCACACTGTCGGAAGCAGCGTATCTTGCCGCCATCCCGCAGCTCCCGACCTATTACTCTCCGTACGGCAACAACCGCGCAGACCTCGACAAGCGGAAGAACTTCGTGCTCGAGCGCATGCGCATCCTGGGTTACATAACGCGCGAAGAGGAGCAGGCAGCACGCAACGAAGTGGTGGTGTTCAGTCGTCAGCAAAACAACTCCATCATCGCTCCCCACTTCGTATTCTTCATCGAACAGCAGCTCGAGAAGACGTATGGGCCGGATGTCGTAACACAGGGCCTCACGGTCATAACCACACTCGATGCCGAGCTTCAGAATGCAGCGCAGTCTATTGTTAAGGATTACGCGCTCGTAAACACTGCCAAGTTCAACGCAAGCAACGCGGCGCTCGTCGCTATCGACCCAAAGACCGGACAGATCCTCTCTATGGTGGGTAGTCGTGACTATTTCGATGAGCAGATAGACGGCAACTACAACGCGGCTCTCGCCTTGCGCCAGCCTGGCTCGTCCTTCAAGCCGTTCGTGTATGCAACAGCACTCGAGCGCGGCTATACGCCCGAGTCGATCCTGTTTGACCTGCCGACACAGTTCTCAACGGCTTGCTCGCCAGCTGACACGGGAAACAGCGAGCCTCCGTGCTACGCGCCGCAGAACTACGACCTCAAGTTCAGGGGTCCTATGACGATGCGTTCCGCACTCGCGCAATCGATCAACATCCCTGCGGTTGAGGCGCTGTATCTTGCGGGCACCAAGAACGTCATCGATCTCGCGTCCCGTATGGGCATCCAGAGCCTTGGAGAAGCAAAGGATTACGGGCTCTCATTCGCTCTCGGCGCCGCTGAGGTTTCTCCGCTCCAGATGGCGAGTGCTATGGGTGTGTTCGCGAACGATGGCGTGAGGAATCCTCCGGTTGGTATTCTCGAGATCCGTGACATGGACGGCAAGGTTATGGAAAAGTTCGAAGAAAAACCTGAACAGGCTATTGATGCTGGTGTTGCACGACAGATGGCCTCGATCATGTCAGACAACAATGCGCGTATCCCGTCCTATGCGGCGGTAAACCCACTTAGCATCCCGGGCTATGATGTGGCCGCAAAAACCGGTACTACGAACGAGTCTCGTGACGCGTGGACGGTTGGCTACTCTCCGTCCATCGCCGTTGCAGTGTGGGCTGGAAACAATGACAACAGCCCGATGGTGAAAGAGATCGCGGGTTATATCGTGGCACCGATGTGGCGCGCATTCATGGACGTCGCTCTCGCCAAGGTGCCAGAAGCAGTGTTTAACGAGCCTCCCGCAACACCTGAGAGTGTGGCTCCACCACTTCGTGGCGTAATCACCGACCACAGCCTTCTGTACTGGACCAACAAGGAAAACCCCCAAGGACCTCCTCCTGCGAATCCGTACAACGATCCACAGCTCGCGTACTGGGAGTACCCAATCCAAGCATGGCTCGCTGGAGCGCTTGCCCCGACACAGCCAACCGCAACCACGACAGAGCCCGTTGTTGAAGAGGACACTCCACGAGAGCGCCGCAACCGAAACGACAACTAGCGAATCTCGCGAAGCTCAAGTCCGCGCCCCAAGAGCGCAACGCGTATCTGTTCCTGCTTAACGAGTGCTGCAGATTTAATAACGGGTGCGAGCGAAAGCGAGAGCACGCCGGCGTCGTACGTAATCTTCTTTGCGGGAACCGGTATGCCGAGCACTTCGTTCAATACTTCGGCGCAGTCGCTACGAATTGCTGCGTTCCGTAGGCCCGGGACGGGGTGGTTTTTGAGAAGTTCGGCGAGAGAGAACATGTCTCTAGTGTATCTCTACTGATTCATCGGCATCACGAGATACAGGAAGGAGCTGTCTCCGGTGCCGCGGATAACCATGGCACGGCCCATGCCGCTTGCTGAGAGTGTGACACTTTCTGACTGGATATTGGCGAGCGGGGCGGAAAGATACCGGTGGTTGAACGAAAGTTCGACGGACTCTCCAGAGACTGCGCCCGACACTGCTTCGTTCGAGTCTCCCACGTCGGCATTCTGTGCGGAAAGAGAGACCTTCTTCGCGCCCGTATCGAACCCAAGACGCACCTTCTGGAACATATCAGAGAAGATGGCCGTACGCTTAAGCGCTGCTTCGAAGTCTTTCTTGAGGAGTGTGGCGTCTGATACGAACGCTTTCGGGATAATCTGGGTGTAGTCCGGATAGTTTGCGGATACAAGGCGCGTCGTAAGGACGCCCTTCTTCCAGAAGAACGCGCACTGATGGTCGTCAACAGAAACCTGGATATCCTCGTCCGGGAGCGTCTGCATAATATCCACGGCATTCTTCGCAGGAATGAGCATGGAAAACGGCGCAAGGGTGTCCTTGAGCGCTACTTTCTTCTCAGCAAGACGGAACGAGTCAGTTGCAACTGCCTTCAGTGTCCCTCCCTCAGCCGCAACAAGAACGCTCGCAAGTTCAGGACGAACACTTGATGTCGATGCGTAGGACATAACCGACGTCACGAGTCCGCGCAGGAGGGTTCCAGGAAGCGTGAATTTGGCCTGTGGTGCCTCGGGAAGCGGAAGTGTGGGGAAATCCTCGAAGGACAGGGTCTTGAGTGTGCTGCGCGCATTTCCGGTCGACACCACGACCGTATCCCCTGCATGTTCGAGCGTCACGAGCCCGGTTCCTGAGAGGGAAGATGCGATCTCTTTAAGGGTACTCGCAGGGAGCGCAACGACACCGGTCTCCTTGATCGTGCCTTCGACCTTGAGATCGATACCGGTCTCAAGGTTCGTAGCACGCAGTTTGATACCGTCATCCCCTGCGATGATGGCTATTCCTGCAAGTACTGGCAGCGTTCCTGCCCTTCGTTCAGCGAAACGGGCGACGCTGTGCACACCCTCCATGAATTCTTTCTTATCTAAAGTGATGATCATGATTAATGCCTATTATTAGGGGTGTGGACACGGGGGACAAGCCCTGGGAGCCCTACGGCACTGGCTCGTTCTCGTTTGCCTTCCCGTGCATCCTGTTGAATACGGCCTCGTTTCGCCGAGATAGGTGGGGATAGTTGGGGACAACGATATACAGTGCCTGTTTCTGTCCCCACCCCACACACGGTTATCCCCGGAGTTTCGCATACGCTATCCCCACTATACCAACAGGGTACGGATATCCTGGATCTCTTTAGCGAGCTCCGCATCCTCGATAACCTCGCGCTTCACCTTTTCGCACGAGTGGATGACGGTTGTGTGGTCCCGCCCACCCAGCTTCGAGCCGATAGTCGGGTACGAGACACTGAAATCCTCACGCAGGATGTACATAATCACCTGGCGCGGCCGCACCACCTCCCTTCTGCGGGTCTTCTCGTAGATACTCTCCTCATCAATGCCGTAAAACTCAGCAACCTTGGAGACAACATGCTTTACGGACACGGTTTTCTGGGGACGCGCGAACGAACGCAGAGACTGGCGGACTTCCGCGAGGTCTGGGGGAATGCCCTTTACCTGCGTATGGCAGACCACGCTGTTTATGACCCCCTCAAGCTCGCGGATCGAGCCTGAGACGCTTGTCGCGATATGCTCAACGACCTCGTCCGAGAGCGTAACGCCGTGAACGGCAGCTTTCTTGCGGACGATAGCCATGCGGCTCTCCGCGTCAGGCTCGCCGATATCAACCGACATGCCGCTTGCGAACCGGCCGCGCAGGCGCTCAGCGATATCAGGGATAGCTGCGGGTGCGCGATCAGATGAGAAGATTACCTGCTTGTTGTTGTCATGGAAGGCATTAAAGAGATGGAAGAGCTCTTCCTGCATCTTCTCCTTCTTCGAGAGGAACTGAACATCGTCCATGATGATGAGGTCGAACTGGCGGTACTTCTCCTTGAAGCGGTTCGCCGTTCCTGCCTGCAGCGAATCCGTGTAATCTGTCCCGAACTTCTCTGAGGTGAGGTAGTAGACCTTCCGGGTCGGGTAGAGCTTCTTGAACTGGTTGCCGATTGCCTGAATCAAGTGGGTCTTCCCTCTCCCGGTGTCTCCGTAGATGAAGAACGGGTTATACGTGATACCTGGGCGGCGTATCGCCGCCTGAGCTGCCGTATGCGCGAGCTCGTTGAAGGAGCCGATGACGAAATTGTCGAAGGTATACCGCGGGTTCAGGTTGTCGCTCTTGTTGATGTAGAACTCATCAAGCGGCATCTCAGTGGTCTGCTGGGGCTGGCGACGAACCTCTTTCGGGCGCCTACGGTCGTCCTTCACAATCATGTACTCGATGTTGCGGTACTCGTGTGAGACCGACCGAACGATCTTCAGGAGCAGCATATTGAACTTCTTCAGGTACCAGTCACGGAAGAACTGGCTCGGGACACCAATGTACACGATGCCATCCTCGATCTTTACGATGCTGCTGTCACGGAACCAGGTGTTGAAATTAGCGGGAGAAATGGAGAGCTCTACCTGTGTGAGGACGTATTCCCAAAGTTCGCGAGCATCCAGACGGTTCATGGTGGGTAGAGTATACCGGCGTTATCCACAACGCGCGACCCGGGGCCAAAACCGCACGATTCCTTGCTCTCGGGCTGTCAACCTGGTACTATCCTGTGCACATGCCTAAGCGCACCTACCAGCCGAAAAAGAGGAAGCGGGCCCGTACCCACGGATTCCGTGCGCGCACCAGCACCCCGACCGGCCGTGCAGTTCTTCTGCGCCGTCGCCGCAAGGGTCGCTCGAAGCTCACCGTATAATGCTGTCCCGCCCAATGCGCCTCTCTCGGGCGCATTTCGCGCCCCACGGCCCTGAAAAGAGGGTGGCAAGCCCCCATTTCTCCCTTTCGATACGCGAAGCCGGTAGTCAGGGCGGTTGCGCGGCCGTTATCTCTAAGAAAGTAGCCAAACTCTCGGTTACACGGCATCTCCTGAAGCGCAGGATACTCGCCGTTATGCGCCCCTGGTGCAGCGGCAGTCGTGCGCTTGTTATCTACGCACGCCCAGGAGCCACTAGCCTCGACTTCCCCACCCTCTCGAACGAGATTACCGAACTCCTCACTCGCGCCCTCGGGCGAGTAGGGTAGACTGAAGCTCCATGACCTCTTTCTTTCACACGGTTCTCTACACGCCGATCTATAACCTCCTTATCTTCCTTACGGACATCATTCCGGGGCAAGACATTGGTATTGCCGTGGTGGTCGCCACCCTGATCATAAAGTTCCTCATCATGCCGCTCTCCTTTTCGGCGCTCCGGACGTCGCGTGCCGTGAAAGAGATCGAGCCAGAGATGAAACTCCTTAAGGTTAAGTACAAGGACGACAAAGAGACCCAGGCCAAGGAGATGTTTGCACTCTATAAGACGTACGGCATCAATCCGCTCGCAGGATTCCTGACGCTCCTCATCCAGCTACCGATCATCCTTTCTCTCTACTGGGTATTCAACAACAAGACCCTACTTACCGCAGACCCAAGCTTGCTCTACCCTTTTGTTGGTGTTCCTGGAGCGATTTCTCCGTTCTTCCTCGGGGTATTTGCGATTATGGGCTCAAGTTTCATCCTCGCCGGTCTCGCTGGCGTCACACAGGCCATACATGCCTGGTACGCGATTCCGGTCCCCGCCAAGTCAGAGAAGCCCGGCACCGACATGCAGGCGGACTTCGGGCGCGCTATGGCGCTTCAGATGCGTTTTCTTCTTCCAGTCTTCATAGCTGTTGCGGCCTACTACACCTCGGTAGCGATTGCTCTCTATTTCATAACGAGCAATGTTGTAGCGATTGCCCAGGAGTTTATCGTGAGACGGCAGAAGATAGGGCCGAAAGAGGTTGCAGTTAAATAGAAAAAGCCCCGCGTCACGCGGGGCTTTTTCTAGAGATCGTAGGTCCACAAGGACCCGTCTTTCTTGTTCGTAAATACGAGCACGTCTCCCTTGGGATCGATTGCAAGCGCGACAGCGTCTATCTCTACGTCCCCAACCTGCTTCGGATCAACCACGAGTGTGGCGAGGCGCGTATCGAGGTCGATGCGCCAGATGCGGTCTGAGAATGAGTACGCACCCTGATACCAATCGTCAGGAAGGTTGTCTCGAACGGCGGTTGGAACGCCACAGTAAAGTGTCCGTCCACCCGGAGCCCAAACACACTTCTCGGCTAACGTTGCGAGCGGCAACGGGGTGGCAGTGCGGGTCGCAAGGTCGAGTGTTTCTGTCGTGAGTTTTCCGCGCTCAGTGTAGCTGTAGAGCACCGCCCCACCTTCAGGGCTTGGAAGTGCGGAGAGGCCACGCAAGGGCCCGAGAATGCGCGTGAAGGTGCCGTTCGCGCGGCTTACGAGGAATGTGTACCCATCGAGACCGGAGGACGCCTTGGTGGTTGCAATGAGGTCGCCGCCCAAGAACCCGGCACGCATACGAGCGATCGTTGAGGTGAAGAGAGTCCGCACGTTGGTGCCGTCGGGTGCCGACAGGCTGCCAATTGAGCCAGACGAGTTTTGGAGAAGCGAGAAGACCGTGCTTGTTCCTTGGGTAACGGTTAGTTCTAGGTCCTGCTGAAGGAAGTACCCCTCCCCGCCGTCTGCTGGGAGAGCATAGGTATCAACATGTTCGACACCGTCCGCGGCACGTGTGAGATAGCGCGCAAATGCGCGGCCCCCATCGCTGGCCCAGCTCGCTTCCTGGACACCGGGCAGGGTCTTGTTTGAAGTGCGGGTGAGCAGGCGGTCGTGGACGCGGAACGCATACACGTTCCCGCTCTGGCGCTCGATGAAACGGACCTCAGTGTCAGCAGGGGAAATCTCTACAGGCGCCGTACTTGTTGACGTGGAATCGAATACGGGCGGGATGTAGAGCACAATCGCACCCTTAGCAACCGGCCCGTCAGCGATACGCATGAGCCGGGGCGCAACGACAACTCCCGCGCCCGCTATAGGAGCACCATCGGGCCCGAGCAGCGCTGAGTCATCTCGGTCCCCGCTTGATCCGAACGGGCTCGGCACGCCGACGGTGAGCGAGGCACCTGGCGCAAATACAAAGTAGTAGACGGCACCGATAATGCCGAGAACGACAATAATGCTGGCGATGATGATAACGAGGGGGCGTTTCATAAGGTGTTATTCGCAGGTATAGCGAGCGTTCCTGCAACGGTTCACCTGATTCGCATTTCCGGTGTCCGAGAGGCCACTATCTGCAGGGCACGCCTCGTATGCTTTGTTTGTTAAGAACGCTACGAAGTCATTCTGCGTGTCTTCCCCACTCGGCTTTCCTCCTGCGGCTTCGCAAGCCTGCCTAAAAGAGGCCACATTCGCTGTGTCTCGAGGGATAACCGCTGGCCGGGACACCGCATCCCCAAACCCGCACCCCGCTCCTTCCTGGCAGGTGCGCTGGAAGGTCCTGTAGTACGTATAGTTGAGCGGAGAGGCAAGGATGCCTCTATACTGGCAGCCGCAGTACTTCACGTAGGGCTGGCTGCGATAATTCCAGTTCACATTGCACTGCACGTACTGGCTCGTCTGCGCGCCACAGCACTGCTCGCCCGTTGTGTCGCTTGCCGGGATTGTCTGACCGTTTGTGTACACGCGGCAAGCAGTGTTAACTTCGCCAGTTGCCGGTATAACAGGAGGCGGTGCTTCAGGCCCGCCATCAGTGTCTCCTCCCCCGCCGATTCCAGTTGGGTCGTCCACTTTCAATGCATCAATTCCCTCGATCTTAAGATCAAGAATCCTTGGATTGATGATGGAGAACACAATAACCGGCGAGAGGACGAGGATGAGCCCGCCAATTGAAAGAGCAATGAGGTTCTTGGCGTCCTTCTTCTCGGTTACGCTGTCCCCGCCCATGTACATGATGCCGGCGCGCATGATTTGCAGCACGGCGATAACTGCCGCTGCACCGATACAGATTCTATAGATGCTATTGAGAAACGCGCTCAACCCCTCAGGCCCAACAACGGTCCTCCCTGTCTCAAGCAGCCCGGGAATGTTCGTGAGTGGGACGAAGTCCGCGTCGACGTTCGCAAACGCAAGCACCGGGACGAAGAGCAGTGCTGCAAAGGCGAGCGCGTGATTGAGGAATTTCATAGGTTATAGGCCGAAGATACCCAGACCGCCGCCCTGCCCAAAGCCAACCGACAGGCGTGTGTCCGCGAACTGGTAGTGCGCCTTATCGCTCGCTGAGAGCTGTAATTGCGCGGTACCCGATCCGTTGCCGGTTGCGCGGACGGTGACGTCCTTGTCACCTCCGCCCGCGGAGCCGTTAACAACCCAAGAGAGTGTCGGGGGTGCTGCAAAGAAGTAGGCTACAGCACGAAATGTGGCCTCCGTGTCAGGCATGGTGAAGCGTCCGGTGAGCGCGGTGTCGAAGTCAGGGCCAAGCAATGGATCATTACGATAGAGACGCACGAAAGGATCGACTGCCGCTATCGTTGTCTTCGCCTCCCCTACCAAGGAGCTGTCGGGACTTGTAACGGTAACGGTGATGTCTGCATTCCGGTGGCGGACGGGAGCATTCGCCACGAGTGTTGAGCGTCCTATGCCGGACGAGTCCGTGAGGATGCGGTCAGCAACACGCCAGGTGTAGACGAGACTGCTTGCAGAAAGACGTGTTCCCGCATCCGTGCGCAGATCAGGTACAGCAACGAGACGGACACGGCCTTCGGACGCAACGAGTCCCCCACCGGCATAAAACGGGTGGACGGTTGAGACCGGCTCGAGGATGAGAGAGACCTCTGCCGGCCGTACGACCTTCTGAACGCTGTACACACGCCCTCCTGGATCAGTAACACGCACGAGGATCGTCGTCCGTTCCCCGAGCGCACCTGCCTGTGCGGTGGCAGGCTGAGTCCCGCTTCCGGTATAGATGACGGTTCCGTTCACAAGTATCTCAACCTTGCTCGAAGAAAGGTCCACGAGCGTACTTCTTGGGGCAACGGTAATGTTCTGGTACGGACGTGGATATTGCGGGACCAGGGTAACCGAGAGTGGCTCAGCACCAGGAAGCCCTTGAGCTGCCGCGGGAAGAGCGGCGGACACAAAGAGAAGCAGGAGCAGCACGGCGCGTATCAT